>WNDP01000313.1 GCA_009912575.1 Acinetobacter bereziniae | reverse complement strand
ATCCTTTCTATATGTGATTCAGCTTGCTGAATACTTATAATCTTGATGAATTTCATCTTACATCAAGCGAGATTTTTTTTATATTGAAATAGGAAATTGTTGCTTTCATTTGTACTGAATCAATACGTTATTTTTAAAATGAGGCAATCAAACAATTCTCTATGCAAAAAATAAGGCTGTAATTTATTATTCTTAAATTACAGCCTTAAAAGTTATTTAAAGAGTGACTAAACAAACTAAGTGCTTGTTTAGTCAGTACATGCTTTAACACAATCCATATTAGGGTACTATAGTCACATCATGCATTTACTCAGTTCATCTACAGCAATAGTTAAAATGATAATTTTATATTGAGATAATACTGACGACCTATTAAGTCACTGTATTTACTAAGATAGCCATTTGAACTCGACATATCTACTGTATCGTCATTAAATAGATTCTGAATACCAAAACCGATTTCTGCAGCGTTAATTTTATTGGATTTACTCAGTGGTAATTTAGCTCTAGCGAATACATCATGATAAATCTGGTCACCTACTTTTAGTGTTTTACTATCTTTCCCAGTTTGATTTAAAATCGCAGTTGCATTGTTCATTGTATATGAACCATAATATTGTGTTGCCCAACCAAATCCCCAAATATCATTTGGTTGCAGGTAGATTGATGCATTGGCACGATGTTTTAACGGATAATCATTACTGCTCGCCATTGCAAGATAATCAACAAAAGGCGTGTTTACAGTGTCTTGCTGCTTATATTCGCTGACATAGGTATAGCCCAAATTAAACGAGGTATTTCCTAGATCACTGTCAAAAGCATAACTTAGGTTAGTATCAATTCCTTTTGTTTTTAGCCCCAAAGCATTGAATGAAGTTGTATCAAAAGACGTGACATCACCATTGGCATCACGTTTTATTCGATTGCCATATTTATCTTGGTTATCCAAAATATACTGCGCGCCAACAGACGTAATATTATTACTTTTTTTAATCTGATAATAATCTACAGACAAACGCAAGTTTTCAATCATCTCAGGTGTCAAGACTACACCAAAATTATAACTCTTCGACTTTTCAGGGGTAATCGTTGGACTACCACCAGAAATAATATCGGTACTGGTTCCTAATATTTTTCCAGTAACAGGGTCTTTAAGCGAAGTACTGGTATTTTCAGAAATCACAGACAATGCCAATTGGCTCATTGTTGGTGTTACAAAACCTTCACTATAAGAGGCGCGGAGCATGATTTGATTATTTGGTGCAAATTTAAAACCAATCGTTGGCGAAATAGCGTCAAATTTAGCAGTTCCAGTATCACTATAGCCCAATAAACTAGACTTATAACCTGTTGCAGGGTCAGCTTTAGAGTCGTACTGTGGTACTTTTGCAGATACTTTAAAGTCTTCGTAGCGTGCAGCCACCTGCATTTCAAGTAATTTCGCAAAACGGTAATGATGATCTGATGAAAGTAAAGGTACACTGAATTCAGTGTAAACACTTGAAGTCTGAGTTTTACGTTCAGTAGGTTTAACCCATGGATTATCGACATACTGATGATCAGCATAACCTTCACTTTCATAGCGTCGGTGTTCTAATCCTGTAGCCAATCGAATATCCCCTGCATACCATGTCGCAATTGGTCCTGTTGCCCGTATCGACATGTCATTTAAAGTCTGCTGAGTATTATTTTTAGTGTAATGCCAATACTTTTGAATAAGATCAGTTGGCTTTGTAGTGTAGTCTTCAATAAAATCTATCAAATTATTGGCTGTATCTTTATTCCATTGCACCGCTTTTGGATTGACACTACCTTTACGGATATATCTTTGGCGAATATCTGATTTACTCCAAGAATAATCCGCAGATAATAGCCACTCGGGCGTTAATTCAAAGGTAAAACCTGTCGCAGCCTTTTTTTGTGTCGTTTCAAAAGTGTCTTTCGCCCAAGCACCGAAACTGTCGCTATTCAAGGTATAATTGACTAATACATCTTTACCAAATGGATTGTATGCACTGTTCTTACTTACTGTCACCACCCCAAAACCATGAGGCGCATCATTATATGCCCATCCTTTTTCACGATCATAGCCCGCCTCAAGAAATACATTTAAGCGGTCTGTAAAATCACGATTAATTGAAATTCCCACAGATTCAGTATCTGTATCATATAAAATTGCTGAGTCTCCAGACCAACTACTTACCCC
Source organism: Acinetobacter bereziniae (assembly GCA_009912575.1). Classification (GTDB taxonomy): domain Bacteria; phylum Pseudomonadota; class Gammaproteobacteria; order Pseudomonadales; family Moraxellaceae; genus Acinetobacter; species Acinetobacter bereziniae_A. The sequence goes on along the minus strand of WNDP01000313.1, from coordinate 1,347 downwards.
TTTTCCTAAGCCTAAAACATAGCCTTTTTCCAATGTATTGATATCACCATTCCAACCCTTTGGAATATACGCAGTTGAAAAACCACTTCCAGGAATCAATTCTGAACCATCTTTGGAACGAATATTTGTGAGATCGCCTGCAGGCGGATTTACATTCGAACCAATAAGCGCATTCGGATTATTTTTTAAAATTCTTTGACGTTGTTTATCTTTAAAACCTCGTTCACGGTCTAATAAACCTTCCTGACTCTTTTTTGAAGCTGTCAGCATTACATTAGTACGCCCCTCTTCCAAGGCAAACCCAGAGACAAAATTAAAGGATTTCACAGGCTGCTGATCATCTGTGGTATTGGCATAACGTAAATCTAAATCTGTGCCAACATAATCTTTACGTAATACGACATTGATGACACCGCCTACAGCACCACTCCCATAAATTGCGGCTGCTGATGTTGGTAAAATCTCGATTCTTTCAATCGCGGCCAGTGGAATATTATTTAAATTGGGCTGTTGTGTAGATTCTGCTGTGCCACGATTTCCAGTTCCCGCGCTTCGGCGTCCATTGATTAAAACCAATGTTTGATTTGCGCCTAAACCACGCAAATTAATTTGGCTGGATGTAGCAGTAAAATAACTTGAATTATTGGTTGATGTTGCCATAGGAAGCAACTTTGTAATTGCTTCTGTAATAGTAGTCGCATCTGAATGCTCTAATTCCTCACGTTCAATTAATGTATAAGCCTGTACATCATTTTCTGCCCGAGGAATATCCATATTTCCTGATTTATATGCCACAGCTGTTTCATGGGATGCACTAATTGCAATTGTAGGTAGTGCAGGAACATTTTGCTGAGTTTCTTGAGCATAACTCATTTGTGAAAAAATGATGCTTAATATTGAAATACTCAATTGAGTTTTGAGGAATATAGGAGAATTTATGTAGAAAGTGTTTTTTTCATTAAAATTGTCATTCGCTATGTAAACACAACAAATCATACACAAAAATTAACAAAAGTAAATGATTATCATTTACATTCTAAATTTCTAATGACAGCATGTGTAGTTATAGGTTTTACGATTAAGGAATTTATCTATTGAAATCAAAGGTTTTTCCTACTTAAGCATTACGAACACTTATCATTAATTTCATCGGGCTTTGTTGCATAAACCTACCTCTTAAGGCTTACTCAGCAATATAATTCTCAGATGAATAAGCCTACACCTAAAATTTATCGTACAACAAATTGGTCATCCTACAATCGTGCTTTGATCAATCGTGGTAATTTAACAATTTGGTTTGATCCAAAAACCCAATGGTACGCTCCCCCCAAAGGCAAACATGGTCGA
>WNDP01000312.1 GCA_009912575.1 Acinetobacter bereziniae | reverse complement strand
TTGTGGTGGCTTTGATGGATTTTTAGGCTAAAGTTTTATTATTTTATTTGGGCTAAAAACTTTATACTGATTCTAGAATAAAAGCTTGGAATGGGCACAGCAGCGTTATGGGAAAACATACTCATCTAGCAGATAATATTATTGAAATTTATAACAATAAAGCCTATGCATGGACTGCATTAAGAGGGTCTTGTTTATATGAGAAAGTATGGTTAGATCGGTTTTTAAAATTACTTCCACAACACTCAAATATACTGGACTTAGGTTGCGGTTCAGCACAACCCATAGCGGCGTATTTGATTGCGCAAAGCCATAATGTAATGGGTGTAGATAGCTCAACAGAAATGCTGAATATGGCACGACAAAACTTCCCTAAACAGATGTTTCCAAACTGTACGTGGCTTCAAGCAGATATGCGCACAGTTGAACTGATTGAAAAGTTTCAGGGGATTCTAGCTTGGGATAGTTTTTTCCATTTATCACCTGAGTGGCAAAGGGCAATGTTTCAACAATTTGATCGTTTTGCAACACAGGGGACAGTTTTAATGTTTACCAGTGGACCTGCATTTGGAGAGCAAATTGGAGACCTGTTCGGAGAACCTCTATATCATGCCAGTCTATCGCCAGAAGAATATATCCAATTACTCCATATTTATGGCTTTAAGGTGATTAATAGGGTTGTAGAAGATCCCAATTGTACTGGACATACAGTTTGGTTGGCGCAAAGGAAATAATTGTTGTTAATTTAATCAATTGAATAAAATAATTAAACTATTGAACAGCTAATGAAGGCTGCACAAGAGACATAATGATATTTTAATTATTTTTCTGAATTTTATAAATATTTTTTAAAATGGTTTAGTTTTAATTTAAGAGCGTTATTCTTTTTTTCAATAAATATACGCCGAAATAAGGAAAAAATGGTCATTTATGTGCAGGGATGATTGGTATACTTTTGTAAAAAATTATGAAAAATTATATTATAATGATAATTATTATCATTACGATTTTTTGGGGATGCAATGCGTTTTGTCAAAAAAAGCTTAACACTTATGATGCTGTCAACCGGATGCCTGTTTGTTTCCACTCAGGCATTTTCTGATTCTGATACAGTTAAACAAAGAACAAAAAACCAATACAGCAACACTTCCCACCATTATGATTGAAGCAATGGCAGATGGTGACCCCATTAAAACCTATGTGGACTATAAACAGGCCAGTGTGACTCGGAATGGTTTAGATAAGAAAGATATTCCTCAAACTGTAGACACGATTGATGTGTCTAAATATAAGTTATATGGCGCAAATGATTTAAGTGTGATGTTACAGGGAACACCTGGCGTTTCGACCAGTTATGATATGCGTGGTGATGGAATTATGCTACGCGGGTTCAGTGCTGATTCTGGCGATATTTATCGTGACCGGTGTGCGTGAAAGTGGACAAATTCGTCGCAGTACCGCCAATGTTGAACGTATTGAGATTTTAAAAGGACCAGCATCGGTACTCTACGGTCGTAGCGGCGGTGGAGGTGTGATTAATATGGTCACCAAATACGCAAATTTTGATTCACCAAGCTCAATCGGTACTTATGTTGGGTCTTATGATAACGTCGGTGGAACTATTGATTTAAATCATGTGCTTAATGATAACTGGGCTGTGCGTTTAGTTGGTGAAAAGTCGGATACCAATAGTTTTCGTTCAGGTATTGGTTCTAAGGAAGAAATGATCTCTCCAAGTGTGACCTATCGTAGTGATGATGAGAAGCTAATTTGGACGACAGAATTTACGTATGACAATATAGAACGTGTACCTGATCGTGGACCTTCATATGATAATTTACCTTCTGGTACATCTATTAAAATGGGGTTTGCTCAAGCTGGGGATTATGTGGAAGATGTTCTTCAAACAATGCGAACAGATGTTAAATATGAATTTGCACCGAATTGGAAATTCCATTGGGGTTTAAGTCATCGTCAGTCTGAACAAAATTTTGATCATTTTTATTTAGGATCACTATGTAAAACTGATGTTCCAAAAAATGAAAAAAATAAAGGGTGCTACAAAGGCTATATTGATCAAATTTATTATTGGCAGCAAACAACCAATAAAACCACAACCAATACTTGGGATATAACAGGAGAATTTAATACTGGGGCAATTAAACACAATGTTCTAGTAGGTACAGATTGGTCTTATGAACAACGAGAGCCGTTATTATCTAATAAAAACAAGGATGGTTCATTGATCTATGGATTTGTAAATCCGTTAACTGGGGATCGTTTTAGTAATCGTGGCACAGGGCATATTACGACCTCTCACAATTATAATGAAGGGACGAATTATGCACTTTTTCTTCAAGACTTAATTAGTATCAATGACCAATTTAAAATAATGTTGGGCGGAAGATATGATTATTATGAAGCAAAAACTACAAATAAATTAGAGAGTTCGACCTCTTATCGACAATCAAGAACTGTTCAGGATGAAACATTTAGTCCGAATGTAGGCTTTGTATGGCAACCTATACCCGAACAAAGTTTATATGCATCTTACAGTCGTAGTTTTTCACCTTTTGGTGGAAACATGGGCGTGAATGTTGTTAATGCAACAGATGATTTAAATGCATACAATTACGAGCCTCAATATCTTGATCAGTATGAAATTGGTATAAAAAGCGAATGGCTTGATTCTAAATTAAATACACAATTCTCTGTATTCAACATCAATAAAAATAACATTCGTGCTCGTAAAGACCCAGATGACAATAATTCACCTTATGTGGTTGTTGGTAAACATGAATCTACTGGGGCTGAGTTTAGTTTTATTGGTCAGGCGCTAAATAACCTTTATATTCGTGGTGGTTATGGTTATACAGATGCCAAAATCGCGAAAAATGATTTAAAACCTGAATTAGTAGATAATGACCTAAGAAATGTTTCAAAACATACAGGTAACTTGTTTGTACGTTATCTCCCGACAGAAAAGTTTTATGGAGAAGTTGGCGCAACTTACATGGGGTCTTATTATACTTCTGATGAAAACACCACAAAAATGCCAGACTGGACTCGTGTCGATGTAGCAGTAGGCTATAAAGATGATAAATGGGGTGCAACACTTGCTGTGAATAATCTCACTGACAAAGAATATTGGCGTTCAAACTCTATGCCAGGGACACCAAGAAACTACTTGTTCCGTGTGAATTATTACTTCTAAGTCCCATGAAATAACCATTGTTATGTGCCTTATATTGATTTGAATCATCGGTATTGGGCACAGAGCAGGGTGAGTTATAGGTACAACATAATAAAAAACCCACTCATATGATTTGAGTGGGTTTTTTATTTTTTAGTCGATCAGAGTTAATGCGCAGCTTGCTGTTCTGATTGAATTGCCGTCAATGCAATGGTAAAGATAATATCATCCACCAATGCACCACGAGACAGGTCATTCACAGGTTTGTTTAAACCTTGCAACATAGGACCAACACTCACCACATTGGCGGAACGTTGAACTGCTTTATAGGTGGTATTTCCTGTATTGAGGTCAGGGAAAATAAATACATTGGCACGA
>WNDP01000311.1 GCA_009912575.1 Acinetobacter bereziniae | reverse complement strand
GTGATTTTTGCACCAAACTCAAACATTGATTTAAAATAAATGCTATTTAATATTGCAGTATATATACATTGTTTGTAATAGACTCTTATAAATTCAACTTTACTGTCATTTATGTATATTTATATTGGATATGTAAGTCTACATTTTATTCTGGAATATGTTAACAATGTCTTTGTAATATTTTGGGTTTTTATCGTAGATGTAATACGAAAAAAAATCACTGGGTACATGAATTTTGAGGTTTTTTATTAATAAGTGTGTGATCATTACAATATATAATTGCTGATATATTATTAATAATATTTATTTATAAACACAATATGTGATTAAGGATAAACGATTTTTATTTTATTGGATTCAAATACAGTGTTGAAACATTATTTATATTATTTAATAAGTACATGGTGCGATGCTTTTTATGCATCCACTTTTACTAAGAATGCGATAGAGCATGCTAGAAGTAGCTCATCATTATGGAATTCCTTATTTAAATCGGTAATACTGAACCATTCAAAGTTGTTAACAAATAATAACCAAGATGTTTTTTGTTTCAGATTTAAAATGCTACAAAGTCTCTCAATTGTTTGAAAGAGTTGGATCAATGGATGAACGACGACGTTGTGTACTTTGCGGGAAAATTGTGAGCAATACACGAAATCATTATTATGTGCATTTTCCAGGACAATATTCATGTACACATTGTCCAGCGGTTTATACAAGAAGTGATACACTACTACTTCATATGCGGACAAAACATCCAACGGTGGCTTAGCTGTCATATAACCGAAGTGATTAGGTGAATGCCAAACTTTTCTTCCATTTTTATATAACCAAGTGTACAAATGTATTAGGATTAAATTTAAGTATAACACTTGAATTAGAAAAATCAAAATAATCTAGTCGCAAACAAACAAAGCAATTAATGTTTCTAGTCTAAATCAAAACTTTAATATGTGCCATTTCAATTTCGTATATGAGACTGAATTATATCTAGACAAAAATAATTTTGCAGTAGATATTTATAATTCAATTTTTAGATTTTTACAGTGTTTTCAATATTAAGAAAATATATTAGGTTTGATTTATTGTTTTAATATTATAATACAAAGAAATTCAATCTTCTGGTTTTAGACTTTTTAAACCATCTAAACAAATAAAACAACTTAAGATGCAAACGTAATCAATGAGCTAATCTAAGTCAATTTTTATTACTTACGTGATGAAATATTTATGGAAAGCTTTCAATAACAACCACCTTTTAAATTAGAATGAATCATAGTAAAAGTTGATTATTAAAAATAAGATTTTTTACTGGGTTGGGTAGCAAACAGAATCAATTATACAATGTAAACAGCAGCTGTATAGCTCAAAGTTTACCTATTCAAAGTTGTTATATTATACATGGCTATTATAGCTAAAGGGTTTTAATGAAATAATAAAGTTTTACAATTGTCTATTTTATTGAAACTTTATATTAGGTAACAGATATTAACAATAGAATTTTAACGATCATTTATAATAATATTCGGTTTTGCGTCATCGATTTCATTCATATTGTGCACATCTATTTCAAAGAGTTGCACAAATTAAACTGGTTATTTTCGAATATCACGCTTGAATATATTTACCTTTCCAAATTAAGACACATGTCAGAAAAATTTTTTGAAAGAATTTTTTTAATAGATGTACTTCTTTTACACAAATATAGATGGCGTGTCCCATTCAAAATTCATTACGTGCCAAAATAAGTTTATAGCAACGAAATGATGTCAAAATTATAGACATTAAATTATTTTTTTAAAGTTAAATAGTCTAGGCAACAAGTGTTTTTTAGCCCAAAGTCTTTTCTCGCTCACCGAAAATTATGAACAAGATGTCATTCGATTCTAAATAACATGTAGATGATTTTTAAAAAATTTGTGTTTGGTTTTTCCAAATTTCTCAAAAACCATTAGAAATTTTTCAAATTTGAAGAAAGAGGAAGAAAGTTTCTTCCTAATTTCCGAAACTGTAGGATCAAATTTATAATTTTTCCAGATAGTTGAAAATTCATTCGAAAACTTGCGCAAACCGCTTCAATTTCGAACTCTGTAACCAAAAACATTACTTAAACATATAATTAACGAATCAGAAAATTCTGATCCTTAGAAGATAGATAAAAGAGCTTTAATCAGCACTCACAAACATGGAACATGTATGGGACAATTAAACATGTACCATTCGGCCAACAATTTAGAGCGTTTATTTTAAATAAACATATTTGACGTAAATATTCTCGTTTATCAATAATGTGTTGTTTCTTATTTTAATTGTAGCTATATATAGTTATAGTTTTTGTTGAACTTTTATTTTAGTTTTTTTTTAAAAAGAGCGAAATCAGGCACTTTGTTTTATTTTTACAGCAAAATTTATTCTGATCCTTGTCATCTAAAATCTTGACTACGACCAAAATATAGTTGGCATGCATACGATAACAGTTTTATGCACTTTGTTAGATTATTTTTAGATAAAGGAAAACTATTAGCATATATCTAAGTAGTTTTCTAAAAATTTTCAAATTATGGATTAAATAATAACAGTAAATGAGCTTAAACTCCATGCACAATAATTAATAATTTCATAGTTTTTTTTAAATTAAGATTCTTAATAGCGTGAAAAATATAGCATGAATTTTATAATTAGGTAACAAATTGTAATTAATTACAGATTAATTATAATAAAAATTAAAAACTTATTTTTGTACAAATTTTTGTTTTATATATTATTGATAATGCTTTGTTTTAGTGTTTTATTTAATTTCATCTTTACACCATTGAAGATGCAGGGAATCCACCAAAATGAATCTCGTTCTCACGACAACGGCAACCTGATGTTCGATAGTTACATCGATCTAAAACAGGATTGTCTGTCGATTCATCTTTTTCGGTAAACATTGCTGCACCAATGTAGCCACATTCTTCACTTCGATATTCCCAGTTGCAGTAATTTGAGATTTGTCGTGTAGGAATCTTTAGCCCTTCAAAATCCACTGGATTAGAAAGTTCAAAGGTTACCTGCTGAGCATTTTCAGAAGTCTTTTGTTCAATAAACCAAATCTGCTCACGTTTCTCGCTTGAGTTCGCACTGGTATTCCCAGTACTAAAGTTTTCTGCATCAAGATATTTGGCTAAGGTGGTGATGACTTTGATCTTTGCACCTGCAAAGTCGCCAAACTTCAAAAAATATGCAGTTACTGTACCTTGAATACCATTAATATTGTTAGCCATACTTAAAGTAGGCGCGGAAGCCTTACCATCACTTCGCATTTCTAAACCACTGACTTCCAGTGCCATGGGTTCAAATGTCTGACCATCAAAGATGATGTTACGATGCCAAACTTTTTTATCACCAGTATCAGTAACCATCGGACCATCAGAACCAATAGATCTATAAATCTTTTCCCAATCTTGGAATGAAATATGTCCGTGGAAACGTAAAATGCCAGCACCTAAAGCGCTGGCATCTAATTCAAATAAGGTAATTAAACCATCGACATAAAGTTTCTGAAAATCACTGTTTAACATCTTCATTCACCACAATATCGATGTTTT
>WNDP01000310.1 GCA_009912575.1 Acinetobacter bereziniae | reverse complement strand
AAAAAATGTTTTGGTACTATAATATTATATTTTATTTATATTGATTAATACATATAAAAAGTCAAATTTTTAGGATCAAAAATAATTATCAAAGACCAAAAAAAAGTAACATTACAAAATAATAGTAGTGTAACAACTACTATTAAAAATTGAACCATTCCAGAAATAGGACACATCTGAAACAGAAATAATATATTTATAATGCATTCAGATTAAGAAAACGATCGCCAAACCAAATATTATTTCTTGAGTTTTCACTAAAATAGAACGTATTTTAACTGAAATAAACTGCGTTTTGCGTTTAGTTTTTTAATTATGTATAAATATTGCTGAATAATCGTATGAATAAATTGAACTTTGATTTATTTACATACCGTATCCTGTTAAAACATAAAAGTTAGTACAAAATTATAAGAAAAATATCATATAAACTTATTATTGACGATAAGGAAACAAACTTTCGCTGGTGACCCTCTTGTAACAGCATTTAAAAAATGAAAGTATAAGTTCTATCTACTGGAGCTGTTCTAAATAAATGTTAATGTCATAAGTTGAAAGCGTAAAACTTAAATATAACATAATGTAAATTGCTAACTCTTTAAACGCTAGAAGTTAAATTTCCATCTTTAGACTAGTAATAGATAAGCAAGTAATTTTTTTCAGTAGTTGTTAAGTTATACAGGGTGTCCACATAGTTAAGGTAAATCAAGAAAGACGAAGGACAGCAGCAGATTGATAATGTTTTTAGTTTGCCTAGTACAACCGCTTCGATACGAATATTGGTTTCTACATCAGTGTTCAGTTCAGGACGTTTGGTATAAGCTCTACCATTGTAAAAGTAGCCATAAAAATGTTAGAAAAATTATTTTGTGCTTGCTATCTAAAATATCACAACATTTAACTTTACGGAATGATTAGAAAAAATTAAACATCGCATTTAAATACCTAGTTATGAAATCTACACAAACAAATCGAAACAAAGATCAAAGATTGCAGAGATCATCTGGTTTCGACAATAAACAAGCAAAGTCCCATATAGGGAAAGTCACTACTAATGGAGAGGGAAGGACCAAAGAGCTTAAAAAAAAGAGAGACAGAACAAGACAAAATAAATAAAGATAAAACCCTGTTAAACGCAACCCTAAACTATAAAAAACTCCAAAAATAAAAATTAATAGAATGAAAAAAGCGACGAAAAAGCAAATAATGCAAACGAAAAATACATTATGTATTATAGATGCAAGAAATGAACAAACTAAGAAGAAATAGAGAACAATAAAAATAATAAAGAGTTGAAAGACTAAAACCTAAACAATAAAAAGTTATGAGAAAAAACTAAAAAGTTGAACTTTTTTAATAGCAATGGTTGTTAATTATGGTTTTTGCGCAAAGGCAATACACTCTAAAGCACTAGACAATTATCCATGTGGACCAGAAGAAACTAACTCGGCACTCGACCTGAAATTCAAGGCGATGCTTGAAGGTATGAAATCAACTTTGTCAGAGATAAAACAAGACATTGTAAAAACTCCGAAATAAAAAATACTGTTTCAAGTCAGTTAAAATTCTGAAAAAAAACTTTGTTTTTCAGATATTCTAAAAGACTCCAGGTTGCTTTAATGTTTGGGCTGGGTGTCTGTGTTCCCGGTGGTGTGGTGAAAACAGATACAAAAAAGTAAGCTAACACATTCGCAGTGTCATTATTAGAGCATAATATGTTATTTTTATTAAAAATTACCAGGACAAATTTAAATAATTAAGTTTTGGTCTACTAGAAATAAAGAGGATACCTTTCAAGCTATATTAGACAAATGTTCCTAGGAGAACATTGTTAAATCTGATGACATTTTTGTTGATTATTTTGCAAAATATACCAATGTTCATGAGAAGTTGTGATAGTACTTCGTCCTGTCTCAATTGTCTCAGTTCGATGATAAGGCTAAGAATGGTGGGAGAACTGATCATACTGTTTGGGACTTCAAATGTCCAGTTGTAAGTCTGCGTTGGAAAAACATAAAATTGACATTCTGGCTTCCTATCAACTCGGGAAATCAATGTTGTCCACTGCTTGCACTACTATATCTGAATCTTCAAGTTCTTTGAAGTAAAATATTATCAAAATGTATGTGGCCTTACCTCTAAGACAGCTTTGTTGTTTAACTGTGTGATTATGATATTATTTTAACAGAGACCTGGTTGACAGTTTAGGTAAATTATGCTGAGATTTTTTATAGTTGTCAAAAAAGATCGCAAGTTTTCACAAACGAATAAGTCTAGGAAGGAGTGGTTTTACTTGCTTTGGAATCATATTTAGAAATTACCCATGTTAACTTAGATATACCTTCGCTAAACTGGAAAACTATATCACAGAATACCAACATGGTTTCATGGGTGGTAGATCAACGGTTACAAACCTATGTGCCTTCTCACAGAAGATAGCCAAAGCATTTGCCTTCTAAAGCAGTTTGTATAAACTTTTTTAATGCTTTTGATAGACCAGATCATAAAATTTTACCTAATAAACTGTCTGCGATAACTTGCTCTGTTACACTTGTTAATTTTCTTTGTTCGTACTTTTGTAAGTGACCGACAGCAATACGTTTTTCTATCTTCAGAGTCATTTTTCACAAAATATTGTTGTTTGTTCTGAAGTACCACAAGGCTCAGTTTTGGGTCCACTTTTTGTTAATATTTATTGTTCATTATAATACAATCAGTCTAATGTATGCAGATTATTTAAGAATCTTTACAACTATCTCTACCATCGAGAATTTCTTGAAACTACAAAATAGAATTGTTGCCATTGTTGAACGAGGAATTCCTAATAATCTTCAGATTAACGTAGTCAGATGCAGAATGACTACGTACAATTTAAAGAACGTCAACATCTCATATAATTACAATATAGGTGGGGTTGAGTTATTAAGATCAGACAATGTAAAAGACTTGAGAATTAATTTTGACAGCAAAATGAGCTTTTCTAATCATATATCATATTTAATTAGTGAATGTTCAAAACTATATGGTTTTGTCGTCCGCAATTCAAAAAAAAACTAAAAAATTGAAAAACTTTAATAAAAATATTTTATGCAAATGTCAGATCGAAAATAGATTATTGTGCAGTGTTATGGTTTCCGTTTCATGCTAATTCTATTGCAAGTCTTGTCATGTCTTCGAGAAGGTGTTCACTCAGTGGCCGGGTTTCCTCATGGCAAGTGGCCTCATAGATTTAAAACTACAAGTTTGGTGCAGAAGAGTAAAATAGCATACGTGTTATCCCTTTAAAAACTTTTACACAATAAGATTGATTGTGCTGAACTTTGTGAATATCATAGATTTCACCTCGATGCTCGTTTTCAGTTATCAAAATCAAATTCTGATGTTTTTCATCTACCAACTCGAAAGACAGATATTCTCATTAGTAATCTCCTATTTACAGAATCTGCCAATATTCGAACTGCCTACGTTCATAAAAGAGTTGAGTTGTTTTCTTTTAGTTTAAAGACAATCAAGCAAACTGACTGGAACAACTAATATATTTTTAATCAATATTAAAATACCTGGGTTCATAAGACCCAGGTACTTCCCGAAAATGGTACAGAAAACAGTGAAGACAACTTACTGA
>WNDP01000031.1 GCA_009912575.1 Acinetobacter bereziniae | reverse complement strand
ACAGTTTGCTGGCGACAATAGCAAGAGTGAACCACCTGATCCCTTCCCGAACTCAGAAGTGAAACCTCTTAGCGCTGATGGTAGTGTGGGGTTACCCATGTGAGAGTAAGTCATCGCCAGCTTTTAATTCTAAAAACACCCTCAACTAAAACGTTGAGGGTGTTTTTTTATGTGTAAAGGGAAAGAGAAAAAATCGCCATAAAAGAATAATATAACGTGAGTTCAATGTAATCATATCTTTAACTTATTAAAAATAATAAAGCTCTGCGGAGCCTTATAGAAGTAGTCCTGCCTCAAACAGTTGCGGATGACGTTTCCGAGTATCATGTTTTATCAAGATTTTTATATCGAACTCAGGTTAATATAGGATAAAAATGATAAGTCTGTGAGGGTTTACTTCCTATAGCACAGAAAATTAACATCTAATGCAAATAGTTTGATTACAATAGCCGAATACAAAGTATCAGGTGATCCTATGAAACTGAACTCATTCTCTCCGATTCCTAATAATGATGAAGAACTTTATCTTCCTGAACTGGTGTATGCTGCTTCACTTGGCGATATTGAGCAAGTCGAACAGCTTTTATCACAAGGGATTGATGCCAATCAAATGGATGAAGAAGGTTATAGTGCATTACACGCTGCTGCTGAAAATGATCATTTAGAAATTGTAAAGTTATTAGTGAATCAGGGTGCAGATGTCCACTATAAAGCACAATATACTGCTTTAGAGTTGGCAGAAATGGCTGGAAATAAACAAGTAGTGGCGTACTTAATACACTTATAAATAAAATAAGCTGATAAAAAAAGAAAACCCCATCATCCTGATGGGGTTTTCTTCGTATTGGTGAGTTAGATCTGACTCCTGTCGAATCTCACATTCCTGATGCTCAGACACTTTGTTATTCTTGTTTTGTCTGGGAAACTTCCTGTTCCCGATAACTATAGAATACAAAACTGAGCAGTAATCGTATAGATGACAATCGCTGTGATTGTTGTAAGCAATTTTCTACAACAATAAAATTCTCATTAATTGACCTCAATATTATTTGCCATAAGACCTTTACCTTGTGCTTCTGCAATTAAGCGTTCAGCAGATTCACGGTTTTTACGTAGTCCAGGCATTCGGAATTCAGTATGGCCATAGTCATGAATTCTTGTCCAGCGACCACCCCACGTTAAACCTACGGATTCAGCGACAACACCATATAGTTGATAACCTTTCCAAGCCCATGGATCGCGTTCAGAAATCACCACCTTACCATCACGTTTAAAGGCTACATCAGCAACTAATCCAAATTGATGATAGCTTTGATAAGCTTTGGCTAAAGTGGTTGCCGTATTTCCTGATAGACGTGTTTGGCGCTCAGGACTACGATAACCTTCCAGAAGCACCATTTCATAACCATGACGTTCTTTCATGATTTTAAAGACCATGAGTAAACGTTGTTTATAACTTGGATGCATTTTGTCCCATTTACGGTCAACCATTGCTGTATCAAAGCTACTTCTTTGGTCACCAACACCTTCATTATCAATCGCTGATGGATTAACACTTGGAAATTGATGACTCGGAAGAGGGTTTTCTCTTTCTAAAATTTGAGCTTGTACAATTGCTGCATCAATTAAGCTGTCATCTACAGCAGGTGGAGGGCTCAAAACCTCACCATTAAGTAAAGCATAAATTTGTGGGTCTGTTTGTCTTAAGTATTCTGCCTCAACTTTTGTAGGGTCAATCGGTCGCGTAAAGGCAAAAACTAAAATGCTGGACAATAGAAAAAAGCCCGCAATTAAGATCCACCATTGTTGTAAATGCCAATGGGTCTGGGTCTGATTTGCCGAAGCAGCTTGGTTCATTTGTTCAGCAAAGTGTTTTGCGGAAGCTAATTTTTTCTTGCTTTGCGGAAGTAATGCCCTTAAATAGTCTAACGTTTTATTTCTAAGCTCATAAGACATTAAAAAAGTGAGGCCAAGGACCAAAAAGATAAAGCAAATGACAACAAACAAAATCATGGTTTGTTTTCTATCTCTTTGCGTTCAATGGTCATTTTGACTGTCGCTTCAGGCGAGATCTCTTGGGCTTCTTCCTTTTTCGCTGGAGCTTCTTTTTCAGCTACTTTTGGCTCTACTTTCGGTTTGGCTGTTGCGGCAGCTACAGGTTTTGCAGGTACAACCGGTGGTTTAGATGCTAGTGCAGGAGCAGGCTTCACTTCAGGCTTGAGCATTTGTTCAAAAGGAGAACTGCCCTTAGCGCTAGGTTGGGGTGCTGGTTTATTTTCATGTTTAAAAATTTGATTAAAATCTTTTTCATTCATATGTTGTTTATAAACACCAGCACTTTCATCATGTTGAGTGGCTACAGTCTCTTCTGAATGAGGTTGTACATCTGTCTCTTGTGCAGAAGTTACTGCTTCTGTTGAGTCTGATGATAGTTCTGCTTGATTGAGATTGATAAAAACAAAGAAAAAGATCGCTGAAATAATGATCCCAGTCAGTAAGCCTAGTAAAAAAACTGATGATTTCCCCAATGTTTTTTTAACGGGCTTACTTTGTAATATACGAATGGATGTTTGCTTTTCTTGTGTCATAATTTTACCGTCAAGGCAATAGAATCGTGATATGCGCTTGTTCTGATGGCGCAGCAATTACATTGTTAAATTTAGCAAGTGATGCATTTTCATTTTTATTCAACATAATTTTTAATCCTGCAAATGCAAGTACTGCAAACAATAGCAGGAAAATTAAAATCCAAACAAATGGTAATTCTTTATGAATAATGTTTTTAATCTGATCAGGTAAAGCCGCAAATGGCGAAAATGCAGCCTTTTTACCTTTTAAATAATCAATTTCGTCACCAACACGGGCAACCAGATGATTTAAACTTTCAATAGATTCAATACGATATTTACCTTGAAAGCCGAGTAATAGACAATAATGATAGACTTCAAGTGAAGCTAATCTTTCTTTACCACGCGCACGAATCTGTTCTAAAAATTCAAAAAAACGATAACCCGCCAGTTGTGAACCAAAAAGCGTTAATTGTAGGGGGCTGATCAACCAATGATTTTGCAAGTTAAAGAATGAAGGATCTTGTTGTGTGACAATCGTTTCATCCAGTAAAGCACAATAGGCATATTTTGAGTCTTGAATATCTTCCGCAGAAAATTGAAGTTTTTTGGCTTGATGTTCAAAGCGATTGAGTAAATCTAAAATCTTCTCTTTAAAACGATCAGCATTTTCAGGAACGTACTGATTTCTTAATAAAAAGACGATATAAAAACCGTCGTGCAAAAGATCAATCAGCTCAATACTGATATCTTGGAAACCTGCTGGTACATAAATACAGATGGTTTCAGAATCAAGCATACGCTGATACATCTCGTGGTGTGGCTCAATTTCAAAATAGCTCACCCCTGAACGTACTGGAATAGCTGTTGGGATTTGGACCAAATGATGAATCGGAATTGCAGGAAGTGCTGCAACAACACGTTGTTCTACATCTACCGTATTACCAACTTTGAAACGTAAAGGTACGATTTGAATCAATTCGTGTGTCTGCATCATGCCACTTGAGACTGCGATATAAAGTCTTGATTCTTTAGTAATTTTATCGGTTTCTAAGCTACCCACCCAATACGATGGACGAATTTCTTTTAATGCGATACTGATATAACGACTTGAAATAATCGTATCTAGCAGTTCACGTAAGATTTTATCTAATTGAGTAAAACTATCTTGCAAGTTGTGGTGTTGATATTGTGGTAAATGCTCAACTTCATATGCGGTAGAGAAGGTGAGTAATGAACCAGTTAAACGTAACAACTCAAAGAACAATTTCTCTGGAT
The DNA here is from genome assembly GCA_009912575.1 of Acinetobacter bereziniae. GTDB lineage: Bacteria > Pseudomonadota > Gammaproteobacteria > Pseudomonadales > Moraxellaceae > Acinetobacter > Acinetobacter bereziniae_A. The sequence continues at coordinate 32,011 of WNDP01000031.1, read as the reverse complement.
GAATCTGAGGATTTTGTAAAAGATGGTTTAATGTTGCATGAGCAGTATTGAGCGCGTTTACTAGCCAAAATGAAACAATATCGCCTGATCTAAACTCGATCAGTTTTTGTTCATTTTCACGGTTATTGGTTTGAATCATTTTGATTTTGGCACGAACAACATTTAACGTTCGTTTCAAATTCGCCAATAGGGTTTCATTCGACTGAATATGTAAAATCGGTGGAATATATTTTGAATCAATTTCAAAATTACCTGAACTATGACGTTTGATTTTTCCAATCGCTAAATACAAAAAGCCATCTAGATCCTGATTTGGATCAGCTTGAATATCAAAAAGTTTGAATTCAGTACGACGTCTCAGAAAAGTAATTTCAGCAGGTGTTGCATCTGTAAACAAATCATGTGTTTCATTCAAATAAGAATGATAGCGCGCAGGTTGCTTATCCTGATCATCTGAAATGTTTTTCTTATTGGGTTGTAGGATCGGCAATGCTAAATAAATGAGCATTTCGCCACGCAAATTCAATTCATCCAACAAGATTGGTTGTGGCAAAAGATCTTTGGCAGGTGCTTGATAAATCTCGCCATCCTGCCAAATCATATCAATGTGTTCTAAAGCCAGTACATGTGTACCCAATTGAGTTTCGTCAAAACGAAGATTTTTAATCCCATAAGGATAGGGAATAGTAGAACGAACGGTATGATTTAAACGTTGTTCTTGATAGGTATCTTGTAGTTGGAAATGCTGTGGTCTTAAAAATAAACCTTCACCCCAAAGAACTTTTTCAGCTTTAAACATATTGGATTACCACTCAGAAGATTCATTATTTTGGTTGACGCCCAGTAATTCTTGAATAGAATCAAGGGGATTATCATTTTTAATGACTTGAGTTAACCATTCGTGTAAAGGCATTTGACTCCATTTAATGGTTTTTTGCAGCATATAACTTACAGGGCTATGTGGTTCATTAGTTTGAAAATAATCAGCAATATCTTGTAAAACACGCATTGCCTGTTCACGGTTCTGTAAGTGACTTTGTGGTTGTGGCTGAAAACTTTGTGTTTGAACAACTGGAGCTGCATAAGACTCTGTAGCTGTTGCAATTGGTGTTTGAACTTGAGTATCTATATTTTCCATAGGCGCTGTATTGGTGTTGCTGCCAAAAGATTCTGCTTTATAGATTTTTTTTAGATTCATTTGAATATTTTCAAGTTGAGAATCTACATTGGCAAAACTTGGCGCTTCCAACTCCATCAAAGAATCGAGCACTTGTTTAATGATATTCCAATGCTGCAAAATTTCCTGAAATTGCTGATAATTTTGGTATTGGAATGTCCGAGATGTATTGAATAAAGCTTGGTTGAATTGGTCCAATTCTAGCGATGCTTCCACACTGTCAGAATCTTCAGCTTGCTTACGACGCACATTTTGTAAATGTAAAAATTTTTCGTATTGGGCAAGTGAGTAGAATGGTTGAATGTTGATGAGTGGAACATTCTTGATCAAGCCGGGTAATTGTGTAGTGAAGCCTTGTAGCAACCCGAGACGTTGATCTAGATCATCATCTTCAATTTCAGGATGGAGCTTTAACCAGAATTGCTCTAAGACGCGATGGCTCAGTTCTAGTCCTTTAATTAAACCTTCAAAACCATATAGATTTGTCCAAGCTTCAGTGAGCCAGGTCAGTAAACGGATATCCTTAGTTTTATCTGTTAAGAGTTGAACAGATTTTTCGGCAACGAACGACCAGTCCGCTTGCTTAGGTTCAGAGATCCAATCACCTTGATCCAAGAGTGGGTCGTCATGTGTCCGTGCCTTTTTTATTTCATGGAATTCATTGGAAAAGGATAAATCTTCTCCGCATGGATGATCATCCGAAATAGGTTTTAATAAGGTATCTAAATTAATATCCATTCTCTATACTCGTGAGTTTAAGCTTCCACAACCTTTGGCTTCTTACTCGGTTTCTTCTTTGCAGACTTGGCTTGTGGATCTAAAAGGTAAATAATTTCATCTTCTTTGGTATCGATATGAATTACTTTAGGAATTTTTTGCTCTGCTAAAGCAACCAGCATTTCAGTTGCTAAAGCAGGTAGTACAGAAGCATTTAAAATATTATCAACATTACGAGCACCACTATCTACCTCGGTACAGCGACTTAAAATTAATTCAATAAGATCATCGCTGTACGTCACTTTAGTTGCATACTGTTTTTCAAGTCGTGCAGTAATTTTTCCAATTTTATGTTCAATAATTCTGACCAGAAGATCATCATGTAATAGGAAATAAGGCACGATTCGCATACGACCCAAGAACGCAGGTTTAAATTGCTTATATAAACTTGGTTTAAGTTGCTCGGTCAGCTCTTCAGCAGTTGGCCATTCTTCGACAGGCTGATTTAAACATGCCTGCATAATGGCGTTTGAACCGGTGTTTGACGTCAGTAAAATCGTGGTATTTTTAAAGTCGATTACACGACCTTCACCATCTTCAAGTGTTCCTTTATCGAAAACTTGATAGAACAGTTCTTGAACATCGCTATGTGCTTTTTCAATTTCATCCAGTAAAACAACACTATAAGGGTTGCGTCGAACGGCTTCAGTCAATACACCGCCTTGGCCATATCCAACATAGCCTGGAGGTGCGCCTTTTAATGATGAAACCGTATGTGCTTCTTGGTATTCAGACATATTGATGGTGATTAAATGTGATTCACCACCATAAAGCTCGTTGGCAAGCGCTAAGGCCGTTTCCGTTTTACCGACACCACTTGGGCCGACCAACATGAACACACCTTGTGGTTTATTTGGATCTTCCAAACGTGCTTTAGATGTTTTAATCCCTTGAACCAGTTGATGTAGCGCATAATCTTGCCCCATCACACGTTGTTCAAGTTTTTCTTCTAAACTGAGAATTTGTTTAATTTCATCATTAACCATTTTCCCAACAGGAATACCCGTCCAATCTGAGATAATTTCATTGATGATTTGTGCATTAACACGTTCAAAGACCAAAGGTTCTTGACCTTGTCGTTCAGCCAATTCAGCACGAACTTTTAGAATTTCATCTTTATGTGATGCTTGTTCGGCATCCGTACCACCTTCTAATGCTTTGATTTGCTGAATTAAAGCCAATTCAGCTTGCCATTGTTGTTCTGTTTCTTGAATTTCTTGCTCAAGTGTATCTAAAGATTGTTTAAGTTGTGCTAAGTGCTCTTCATGAATTGACTCATGCTTATGCTCATTTTCAATGATATTGAATTCTAAATTTAAATTATGTTGTTGAGCTTTGAGTTGATCCAATTTCACAGGTTGAGCATTTTGTGTGAGTGCAACACGTGCAGCCGCTGTATCTAATACACTAATGGCTTTATCTGGGAGCTGACGCCCACTGATATAACGGTGTGATGAATGTACAGCCGTAACAATGGCTTCATCATCAATACGTAAGTTAAAGTGATTTGCCATCACAGGAATCATGGCACGTAACATATCGATGGCGACTTCTTCAGTTGGCTCTTCAACTTTAACCACTTGGAAGCGACGACTCAATGCGGCATCTTTTTCAAAATACTGCTTATATTCCGCCCATGTTGTTGCTGCAATTGTTCTTAACTCACCACGCGCCAACGCAGGTTTTAACAAGTTTGCTGCATCATTTTGACCTGCTTGACCGCCAGCACCAATCATGGTGTGAGCTTCATCAATAAACAGGATAATCGGATGAGCTGATTGTTGCACTTCTTGAATGACTTGTTTTAAGCGGTTTTCAAACTCACCTTTGACGCTTGCACCAGCTTGTAACAAGCCCATGTCTAAAGAATGCAGTTGAACATTTTTGAGTGCATCTGGAACTTGGTTTTGGGAAATTTTGAGGGCTAAGCCTTCCACAACAGCCGTTTTCCCGACGCCAGGTTCGCCAGTTAAAATGGGATTGTTTTGACGACGACGCATCAAAATGTCAAGCATTAAACGTATTTCGTATTCACGGCCGATGACAGGATCAATTCCGCCTTTTTGTGCTTTTTCAGTTAAGTTAATCGTGAACTGATCAAGCGCAGGTGTTTTTTTAAGTGAAACTGCATGATTGTCTTCACCCACTTCTGATGCGTGTTCTTTTTCTGTGGTATTTGCGGGAACATTTTCGTTACTGTTTACGCATATTTCCAAGAATTTATGCTTCATTGTATCAATTGGGAAAAGATCAAATAAGCTTGAAGCACGAATTGCGATTTGATAGAGATCTGATGCGGTCAGCAAAGCAATCAGTAAATGTCCACTACGAATCACTGAATCTTGTTCAGCCGAAGCGAGTAACCAAGCTTGTTCTAAAAGTCTGACGATTGATTTTGAAAAAATCGGTGTTCGAGTATTTCCTTTAGGTAGTTGAGAAATACATTCGAGTAAATCACTTAACAATGCATCTTTTGAAATTTTGCATTTATGAAGTAAAATTTCAATATCATTGCCATGTTGCTCAAGTAACTTGACAAAAAAATGTTCAATTTCAATTTCAAAATTTTGATGATTTACACATAAATTGGCGGATTGTTCTAAAGCTGTACGTGAAGATGCTGATAACTTTTTAATCAAAACTTTTAAATCGGTCATTTTTGTCTCTCTCAAAAACTTCACTTTTATTCAAAGTCAGTTTTTACTTTTCTAGCCTATCTATTTGGCATTAAAATTAGTATATTAAAATCAAATGTTTAATATTTTTTTAAAAATCTCTAGAAATATTTTACAGAAAAAAACTTTTGTGAAGATAAGATATGATCGATATTAAACAATCACTTTAAAAACTTTTTTATCAACCGTTTAAAATCTTGATACGAAATTTATCTTGACTCAGAACGGTTTTTTTAGTTTTATTTCTAAGATTTTAAACGAAGTTGCTTTAATTATATATATTTATAAAACATCAAAAGTAAATCTATTGAATAAGTGAATTGAGGTTAGATTTTGAAGAATTATATCCCGTACATTTTAGTTCTTGGAGCATCATTTGCGAGCACATTTGTTAGCGCAAACGATGAAATCAAACTAAAAAGATCATGTATCAAAGACTATCCAATGGTTGAAGGCGAGACAAATCCTGAGCTTCTGGGGATTTATGCGCAATTGTGTGATAAGAAGAATAAAGACTACAAAAACAAATTGTTAGTCGCGGCTGCTGAAAAAATTCAACAGCTTGGGAAAAATGAGAAAGCTCTTCAAATTGTCAGTTATTTAGAAACATTGAATATTCAAAGTAATGAGTTGACTGATGTTAAATTCCTTTCAAGTCTAGGTTTGGCTACGGATGCGTTAAACAAAATGCGCACCAGTGAAATGCGATATTTAACAGAAGCAAAAACTTATCCTGTTGCGAAAAGTTTTACTGATGCAGTTAGACAAGCAATGCCAGCAGCAGTTTTGGTTGAAAAAAATCAGGAAAGCGCCCCAGTTGTAGAGCGTGCTCGTCCTCAAAAGGTAAGCCGCCCTCAGAAGAGCCGTCCTACGCCAACACGCACAACGCCTGCTGCAAAACCAGCGACAAAGCCTACTGCTACACCAGCAAAACCGAAGTCCACGTCATCAGCAGCAAGACCGAACTTCCCAACATAATTATTTACTCATATTAATGGATAACAAAAATGGCAAAACGTGAAAGTGTACAGAAAAAATTACAGCGAATCAGACCACCACGTGTTCAACTGACTTATGATGTTGAGGTGGGTGATGGTAAGGAAATCAAAGAGTTGCCATTTGTTGTGGGTGTGCTCGGTGATTTCTCCGCAGCTTCTGAACTTGAAAGAACCAAGCTTAAAGATAAAAAATTCATCAATGTTGACTTGGAAAATATTGATGAAGTAATGGAATCATTATCTCCTCGTGCAGCTTATCAAGTTGAAAACACATTGACTGAGGAAGGCGGACGTATGTCTGTCGATTTGACCTTTAAGTCAATGGAAGATTTCCGCCCAGAACAAGTGGTACAACAAGTTGAACCGCTTAAAAAACTGGTAGAAGCTCGTGAACGTTTGACTGATCTAAGAAATAAAATTTCAAATAGCGAGCGTTTAGAAGACTTGCTTGATGAGGTTTTACAAAATACCGATCAGATTCGTAAATTAAGTGCTGAGGCGGGTTCTGAAAATGAGTAATTTACAAACCAATACTGTGCAAGATGCTGCTGTTGAAGAAGTCAGCCTGCTGGATTCTATTGTAGAGCGTAGTCGAATTGCACGTAATGACGAAGAACATGATCGTGCGAAAAGCTTAATCAGTGAGTTAGCGAAAGAAGTCATGGCAGGAACAATTACAGTTTCTGAAAACATGTCTTTGTCTATTGATAAACGTATTGCAGAAATTGATGCGCTGATTTCGACGCAACTCAGCAAAATTATGCACAATGAGAATTTCCAAAAAATTGAATCGACTTGGCGTGGTTTATATTATTTCTGCCAAGAGTCACCATCAAATCCATTGATCAAAATTCGTATGTTAAATACAACGAAAAAAGAACTGATTAAAGATTTCCAAGGTGCAACTGATTTCGATCAAAGTACATTGTTCAAAAAAGTTTATGAAGAAGAATACGGTTCATTTGGTGGCGCACCTTATGCAACTTTGATTGGTGACTTTGAGTTCGATCGTACACCATCAGATATGTATCTGTTAGAACAAATTTCACATGTTGCAGCAGCATCACATGCACCATTCATTTCTGCTGCAAGCAGTAATATGTTAGGTCTTGAATCATTCACTGATATTGATCGTCCACGTGATGTTTCAAAAGTGTTTGAAACTGCTGAATATGTACAATGGCGTTCTTTCCGTGAGAGCGACGATGCGCGTTATGTTGCTTTAACCATGCCTCGCGTTCTCGGGCGTTTGCCTTATGATCCAAAAGAGGGTTGGGCAACTGAAGGCTTTAATTTTGTTGAAGAAGTTTCAGGTCAAAACCACGATGAATATTTGTGGATGAACGCTGCTTATGCTTTCGGTACACGCTTGACCAATGCCTTTGACTTGCATGGTTGGTGTGCGGCTATTCGTGGTGTTGAAGGTGGTGGTATGGTCGAAGGCTTACCTGTACATACCTTTAAAACCAATGATGGTGAAGTGGTATTTAAATGTCCAACAGAGATTGCCATCACAGATCGTCGTGAAAAAGAATTGAGTGATTTGGGCTTTATTCCATTGGTACATTGCAAAAACACGGATTACGCAGCATTTTTTGGTGCACAGTCTACGCAAAAGCCGAAGAAATATGACAGCGATACTGCAAATGCTAACTCATCGCTTTCTAGCCAAATCCAATACATCATGGCAGTTTCTCGTATTGCACACTACTTAAAAGCAATGATGCGAGATAAAGTCGGAAGTTTTGCATCTGCTGGAAACGTTGAAGCATTTTTAAATGAATGGCTATCACAATACGTATTGCTTGATGATGGCGCATCACAGGAAGCAAAAGCACAGTATCCACTGCGTGAAGCTTCTGTAAAAGTTGTAGAGAATCCTGCAGAGCCAGGGCACTACAAGTCTGTGGTCTTTTTAAGACCGCATTTCCAGTTAGATGAGTTGTCAGTTTCTCTGCGACTTGTCACTGAGTTACCTCAGTCCTCGAATTAAAATAGAGCGTGGCTAAATAATAACTTTAAAAAATAAGGGTAAATCCAATGAAAGATATATACGTTCAATTTCAAGGCAAGTACAAAGTTGATAGTGAGTCACGTGATTCTGAACACAAGAACTGGCTAGAAGTTAATTCTTGGTCTCACAATATCCGTCAGCCGAAATCTGCTACTTCTTCAAGCGTTGGTGGTCATACTGCTGAACGTGTAGAACATTCAGACATGCTTTTTGTTAAAGATTTGGATGCAACTAGTCCTAAACTTTGGGAAGCTTGTTCTGCAGGTTATACATTTGATGAAGTTCAAATTGATTTTTACCGTGCAAATGGTGACAAGCGTATCGTATCAAGTACCTTCAAATCAAACTTAAGCATGTTCTTGTTTCAAGCGTAACACCTACTGTAAATGAAGAAGGTGTTCCAACTGAAGCATTTGGTTTGAAATATGCTGCGGTTGAGTGGACTTATAATCAACAAGATATTAACGGTTCTGCTAAAGGTGCCGTTACTAAGAAATGGTCTCTTTCTAACAACACAGCATCTTACGCTGCTTAATTGTTGGTTGAAACAGATAGGGACTACACAGTCCCTATCTGTTTCATATCATAAGAATATCAGTTATGAATTTAGATCAACTTTATCCCTATGGGTTTCGGTCTACACTATTTGATCGTTTAATTGTTGAAGATGATTATGTAAAAGGGCTTTCCATTCATGAGCTAAGAGAGTCTGTTGCTCATGATTTAGAAGATTTGTTAAATACCCGAATCGCTAAACTAGATTTAGATATTGATGATTATGCTTTAGCCAAAAAATCTATTGTACAGTTTGGTATTATTGATTTTGTTGGGCTTTCAACCGCGAATCCTACTGATCGAGATGTAATTTGCCAGTCCATTGAACAGTCTATCGCTGCGCATGAACCAAGATTAAAACAAATTAAAGTAGAAATGCAGCTAGATGATCAGAATGTTGGTTCTTTATGCTTAAGCATTCAAGCCTATTTAAATATTCACCCGCTCTATGAACCTGTAATCTTTGATGCCTTACTGAAGCCAACAACACAGCAATATGTAATCTCTGCCAGATCTTAAAATGTAGGTATGTCGTGATAGAAGAACTTTTACCGTATTATGAAAAGCAACTACAAGAATTTGGGCAGCAGTCACGCGCATTTGCAGATAAATATCCCAAAATCGCGCAAAGATTATCTTTAAATCAAGAACAAATTGATGATCCACATATTGAGCGCCTGATTCAGGCTTTTTCTTTAATTGCGGCTCGTATTGATAAAAAATTAGCAGATAGCTATGACATCTTTACGCGCTCTTTGTTTGAAGTGATGTTCCCGCAATATTTACGTCATTTTCCTGCTTGTTCAGTTGTGAGTTTTGAAGATTTAAACAAGCAAAAGCAATTAACAGATGTTCATATTATTGCAAAGGGTACAACGTTAAAATCAAGAAGTTTTAAAGGGGTTCAGTGTGAGTTTAATACCAGCACTGAAGTGAAACTACTTCCCATCCAGCTGGAAAGTTTAAGTTTTCAAACCACGCCAAGTGCGCATATTCATTTGAATCAAAATGCGACACTCAGTTTAAAGTTCGAGTTATTAAATCCTTGTAAAAATTGGTTGAAAAATGAAAAGCTTCCTATTTATTTAGATGCGATTTCTAACTTTCCATTGCAAGTTTTAGATCATATTTTTCATCAGGATACGAGTTTTAGTCTGCGTATCAATAAAAAAGTTACTGCAATAAATAATCCTTTTGAAGTCATGGGATTCCGTGAAGATGAAAGTCTATTACCAATAGATCAGCATACACATCATGCTTATCGTTTATTGATTGAATACTTTTGTTTTCCAGAAAAATTTAGTTATCTAAATTTAAATTTAGATTTTTTAAAATTGCTCAAAGATGAAAATTTAACTTTTGAAATTCAAATTCATCTGAAGCTGAATTTAAACGATCAAGCCATTATTCGAAATTATTCAGAATTGAATGTGGCGAATTTTAAATTATTTACTAGCCCAGTGGTCAATCTATTTGAAAAACAGGCTGAGCCGCAAAAAATCAACCATAAAAACTTAGAATACCCACTCATTACAGATGCTCACCATCCTGAATTTTATCAAGTGTATTCAATACTTGAAATGAATTTGATTCGTGAAAAAAGTAATCAGGATCAAGTGGTTTATCCTATTTTACCTTTCTTCGCAATGAGTCATTATCATGGTGAAGATATTCAGTTTTTTTATGCCTTAAATCCTACTGTTTTGCAAAATCAATATGTGGAAACGGGGTATTCAATTATTTCGAAACAACTTGAGCCACAGAGTATTAAGTCGGATTTTGTCAGCTGTAGATTGCTCTGTTCGAACCGTGAGTTGGCATATGAAGCTTTAGGTCAATCGAATAATGTCTTGAATTTGAATGACAGTACGGTTGCTCGCCGTGCCTTGATTTTAAAAAGACCAACAGAGCCTTATCAATTTGAAATGAATAAAAATGAACAATGGCGGATTATTTCTCATCTTTCTTTAAATACGCTTGCGTTAATGAAAGGGGATACGGTCAGTCATATTAAAGAATTACTTGAACTTTATAATTTACCAAAATCGAAAGAAAACCATTTGATTATTGATGCGATCAAACAAATCGAATTTGAAATTACGCATAAGCTTGTTGAAGCAAAACCTTTCCCGATGTTTGTGCGAGGAGTAAAGGTCTTGATGGATGTCGATGTTCAAGTTTTCCGTGGCCATAGCCTGTATATTTTCAGTGAGTTAATTAGCCACATTTTTAATTTAAAAGTACAAATGAACAGCTTTGTTGATGTTTTTGTGAGAGATTTAAATACAAAACAGGAGTTATACCAATGCGTACAGAACGTTGGTGGCAAGAAGCTTCTGTAGTCGACGAGCTTTTTAAAACCCCTACAGCTTTTGAATTTGTACAGTCAACTCGACTATTTAGACATGCACCGAGTGTAAAGACGTTAAAAAGTTGGTCGGATGATTTTCTTTTTGAAAGTTCTTTGAACCTCAACTTTCCAAAGCATGAAATTGAATCCTTAGAACAAGTTGATGATAAGGTTCACATGACCAATTTGATTGTGGGTTTAACGGGTATGCAAGGTGCGATGCCTTATACCTATACCAACAAAGTCAAGCAGGCGCCACGGAAACAACGGGTAGAGGTGCAAAAGTTTTTGGGTTTATTTAACCATAAACTCACGGCCCAGTTTGTGGATGCAAGCCTGAGCTATAACTTACCTGTACGTTATGAAATTGAAAAAGAAAATAATTACTTAGAAATATTACATGCATTAAATGGTTATATTCGCACTCAGCATCAGCAAAGTGATTTAGATGATTATTTTGCTGAGTTTTCAGGGCTGATGCAGGGACAAAATAATACAGCACATGCATTGAAAACCATGTTGACCTGTGTATTTAATCATCCCGTCGAAGTCAAAGAATATATCGCTGAAAAGTTTAAGTTAGGGGATGAACAAAGAACCAAATTAGGTGGTAAACAGCCTTTTCTCTTAGGGGTAAATACTTTTTGTGGGGAAACTATTCGACAAATAGATGGAAAAATAGAAATTCAGATTGGTCCATTGACTCATGACCAATATTTAGAATTTTTACCGAAGAAAAAGCTAAGCAAAAAATTAAAAAAAATACTTCAGAGTTGGTGTAGTCCAACTTTATTGGTTGATTTGCGTTTGGTATTGGCGAAAGAAGAGGTTCAGCCCTTGCAGTTGAGTTCAACAGCACAAGTTGGTTTGGCACAGGGTGCTTTTGTAATGCCAAAAACTCAAAGTGACAATGATGAAACCTGTTATGCGCTGATTGGAGCTTCATAAATGATAAAAATAATTTTAGCAACATTGATCAGTGTGGTTTTACTGGTTTCAGCGATCGTTGTGTTTTGCTGGCGCGATATTAAATATGATCCAAGTAGTCAGGATTTTGTGATTTTCTTTGGACTAATCCCTGCTGCAATTACACTATTACTTTTGACACCGATGTTGCTGAAAAAGTTCTATCAAAGTCGCCAAGACAAGAAAGAGCAGCAAAAACTTGAACAAGAACAACGCTCAGAACAGCAAAATATCGTTGAAACTCAAGATGCAGAAATTGAATGGGTGAAGTTAAAGGTATATTCAGCAACCAGTTTAAGTGCCATCGGTGAAAACGAAGCGCATATTGAGCAACTGCAAGATGTTGTCAGCCCTGCACTTGATCAAGCGCTCATTAATAGTTATGGCTTACCTATCCTGTCTTTGCGTGTGCAAAGCCTTGAAGAAGCGCCAGATGAAGATGAGTATCCAAGTCTATCGAGTCGCCAAAAGCGTATCGCAGCTTTAATTCAGCAACAGCTTGAACAAAATACGGATATGCTTCATCAAATTGCAGAGCACTTAAAAAATTCAGCTTTGTTTTATGATGCTAAACTTGCACATGAATATCGCATGCGTCCTGCGTGGATTAACCCGCATCAAGAATATGAAGATGAACCTGTCGAGCAACAGGTTGCAGAAGCAGTACCGCAGCTGAATCGTCTAAATGTTCATCTGATTTTGCCTGAGAATTTGTTTCATACGTGGGATGAAAATTTTGGTGCTGAATTGATTCACCAATATCTTACAGAGCTTGGTATCATTGATCAGCAATTTCATACTGAATATCATTATTGGGGCGAAACAACGGCATATCATGATTGGATTAAGTTGTTGAAAAGAACTCAAACATTGGATGCTGAAGTTTCATTATTTATGGTGGTTGATTCTGAAATTGATCAAGAAACCATTGATGATCGAACATGGATGACAGAAAAATATGTTCCATCCGAATATATTGGTACCTGTTGCATAACCAATTCACAGGTTGAATTGCAAAACTTACAGCCAAGCAAGTATATTCGGATTGCGTTGAATTCTGATCAGGCATTGAAAACATTAAAAGAGTTGAATTTAGATCAAGTTGAACAGTTTGAACAAGAACAACCTTTTGTTTTAGTGTTAGATGATCCAACGGAGATCAAACTGTTAAAAAGATTAGAGCAAAACTTTGCAGAAACAACGATTGAAGCACATCACTATCTTTACAGTAAAAGTAGTTTAGGACATACCCAATCTTTAGCCAAAGTTTTTGGTTTTATGTTGAGTTTGCACTTTAAAGATGAGTTGTATGGCTATGTTTATAGTGCTGAACATCAGCAAACCCAAGTACTTGTTGGGACTGAGTTTGCATAGAGATTACAGACAAATTTAGAAAGAAATAGAGAAAATGATACAAACAATTTTAAGCTATGCATGGCAATACATCACAAATCCAACGCCGTAAGCATGCTGAACAAGGTGAAGCTTTGGCTGAAGCCATTGAGCAAGACAACACAGCGGAATACGGAAAACAAAAAGACAAAGAAGAATTAAATCTGATCAATCAACAGATGAAAGATTCGATTCAATTGATTCGTAAATCTAAATTGGGTGACAAAAGCGGAAATGCTGCCCTTTATGAATTACTATGGTATATGGTGATTGGTAACCCTGCCGCAGGTAAAAGTTCAGCAATTTATCATTCTGGATTGAAATTCCCATTTGAAGAAACCCATCAAAAAGTGGTGTCTTCTGGGCTCAGTGGTACTCGAAACTGTGATTGGTTTTTCTCTACAGAAGGAGTATTGCTGGATACAGCTGGACGTTATTCTGTGTATTCAGAAGATCATTCAGAATGGCTAGGTTTTTTAAATATCCTGAAAAAGAATCGTTCAAAAGCACCGATCAATGGTTTGATTGTGATTGTAAGCGTGGCTGAGTTGGTCAGCCAAAGTCCTGAAAAATCAATCAAATTGGCAAAGAGTTTAAGAGCACGTATCCAAGACTTAACTGAACGATTGGAAATCTTTGCGCCAGTGTATCTGGTTTTCTCTAAAATGGATTTGATTGCAGGCTTTACCGAATTCTTTGAATGCTATGAAGCAGCGGAATTTGATCAAGTCTGGGGTGCAACTTTACCTTATGACCCTGAATCATCACAAAATGCAGCAGAGCATTTCGAGAAACACTACAACATTTTATATGATGGCTTAAAAGGTGTCAGTACAACGCATTTAAGTCGCCGTCATGCCCAAAATATTTCTCCAAGTGTGATGACCTTTCCACTTGAGTTTAAGACATTAAAACCAGTATTAAAAACCTTCATCGGTACTTTGTTTGAAGAAAATCCATATCAGTTTAAACCAGTATTCCGTGGTTTCTATTTTACCAGTGCGTTGCAAGAGGGTGTTATTGAAAGCCCGATGACTGAGCAGATTGTTGATGACTTTCAATTATCTAAAATCCCAAATAGTGAACATGGTATGGTATTCCGCAGAACTCCATTTCTCAAAATCATGGTTACTTCCTAAAAGGGTTATTCTCAGAGGTTATTCTTAAAGATAAGAATTTAGTTAAACAGCACATTAACCCAACCACAAAACGTAAGCGCTATTTGGGATTTATTGCATCATTATTGGATGTTTCAATTATTTTAGGCTTATGGGTTTGGTCTTATCGCAATAATCAGCAATTGATCGCTGATGTACAAGCAGACCTCAATAAAGTTGTCCAAATGGAACAAACCTCAGGTCAAGAGCTTTCAACCCAAATTGATGCTTTACTGATTTTGCAACAACGTTTAGAGCAGTTGGATGACTTTGATCAGCATCGCCCTTTAAAGTTCTCGTTTGGTTTATATCAAGGAAATGAGTTAAAAGAAAAATTAAAAGCGGAGTATTTAAAAGGCGTGAGACAGATTGTCTTGGCGCCGAGTCAGCAAAACATTGCGCAGTATTTGCAACGTGTTAAAGGCAATGAACAAACACTTAAGCAAAATCATGTCAATGTAGTAATTAAACAAACCTCTTCAAACCAAATTGCATCTGAGCCCTCAGATACCAACCCGCAAGATGCTTATAATGCATTGAAAGCTTATCTTATGATGAGTAATCCACAATATATGGATGCAAGCCATTTAAGCGATCAAGTTACACGTTTCTGGCGTTCATGGTTAGATACCAACCGTGGGCAAATGCCACGTGGAGAAATGATTCAAAAAGCTGAAAAAATCTTGAGCTATTCAATGACTTTAGCCAATGATAAAAAATTCCCAGTTTTAGAGTCAGATGCTCAGCTCGTCGATCAAACTCGTCAAGTATTACTCTCAGTCGTTCGTGGTATGCCTGCACGTGATCGTGTCTATAACGAAATCAAAATGCGTGCAGCCGTTCGATATCCTGCTGTCACTGTGGCACAAATTGTGGGTGAAACGAATCGTAATGTGATGTTGGGCGGTTATGCTTTACCGGGAATATTCACCCAGAAAGCGTGGGATGAATATGTTGATAAAGCGATTGAAGACGCTGCAAACAAACCAACAGATACCAAAGATTGGGTATTGAATAGTACGCAGTCTGACGATTTAACATTTAGTGGTAGTCCAGATCAAATTCGTAAACAGCTGACGCAACTGTATAAGCAAGAATATATTGCAGAATGGAAAAAGTTTATTAACGCTACCCATTATGCAAAAGGCCCTGATTTTGTTCAGCAAGCGAAGATTATGGATGTGTTGGGTGAACCACAAAACTCGCCAATCCGTACCTATATTGACCGTGTTGCGAAAGAAACCAGCTGGGATAACCCTGTGGTTCAAGCAGAACTTGCCGCACCACAAACAGGTTTTGTTGCTTGGTTCAAGCGTAAAGTGCTCGGTCAGGGTAAATCTGATGAGATCCAACGCGCGTCTAACCAGACACAAGGACAAATTTCTCAACAGTTCCAAGTGTTCTATCAATTGGTACGTAAGCGTGATGATTTACAAGACAAGTCATTGCTTGATGACTATTTACAGAACATGGCTCAAGTCAGAAGCAAACTGAATGATCTTCGTAGTGCGGGTGACTTTGGTCCAAGCGCATTGGCGTTAGCAAAACAAACCATTAATGACCAAAGTTCAGTATTTAATGCGACGCAGAAAGTTGTTGATGAAAAACTGACTGTTGGTTTAGGTGAGTTGGATCAGCAAATGGTTCAAAAGCTTTTGGTTAGCCCACTCACACAATCATTTGATAGTTTATTGAGTCCAGCACAGGATGAAATTAACAAACTGTGGACATTGCAAGCATATCAACCATTTAACCAAACACTTTCACAAAAAGTTCCATTTAATTCATCAGGAACTATTCAAGCGACCAGTAATGAAATTAGCCAAATTTTTGGTGATAACGGAAGCATCTCAAAGTTTGTAAAAGAAACGCTGGATCCATTTGTGATTCGTCGTGGTTATACCTTGTCTTCAAAAACTTGGAAAAATATGGGGGTTGGCTTGAACCCAGAATTCGTGATGAATTTTGAGCAATATACAACACCAATCAATGGTGCTTCAGCAGGAGGCACAGGTGGCGGTGCTCCAGCAGCCAACCAATCAAACTTCCAGTTCTATCCGATACCGAATAACAAGTTATTGTCCTATACCATTGATATTGATGGGCAGCGTTTAGTTTACGAAAACGGTATCCAACAATGGGTAAACTTTATGTGGCCAAACCCTGGGGCAATTCCTAGGGCACGTATTACAGCAATTGACTTAGATGGTCAGACCCATACGATATTTGAAGAGCCGGGTGAGTACGGGATTAACAAGTTAATTGATAGTGCGCAACGTAAGCCACTCAATGGAAGTTTCGAAATGACATGGGCCAGCAAACAAAACAGCGATTTGTTTGTGAAATTACAGTTCCGTTTAATCAGTGGTAATGCCTCTAATCCAATTGGTTCAAATCGTGGTTATGTGGGCTTAAAACTGGTAGATCGAGTCACTAGCCCTAAAGCGGCATTGGTGGTCGCTGCGCAGCAAGCACCTGCAACAGCGTCTAATCCACAAGCTTCATCGCCATTTGGTGGTGCAGTACCATCGGCAGCACCTAAACCGCAGGCGCCTGCATCAAGTGCAGCACCGCAACCTGCGACGAGTGGGGTGACTCAATGATCATTGGGAACGATTCAGCGAGAGGGATTAAAGCATGCAAACCTTAAAGTCTACACCGTTGTATTATGGAAAATGTCCTGCACGAGGTGACTTTCTAAAAACCAAAGGGCAATATGCATTGATCCAAGTCATTGATCAATGGATTACTGAAGCATTAGAACTTGCTATGCGAGAAGAGAATTTTAATGAAGCCTATCAATCTTTAGCGCCATTAGACTTCTTTATTGCCAACCCTAAAGAGAAAATGTTTCTTGCTGCCAATATGGTGACCAGTGAAGACAGTTCAGGACGACAGTTTCCAATGGTTTTGAGCCAATTATTGGAAATAGAAAATCCTTTTCAAAACTTACTCTACGCACCATTTAAATATAAACCTGTACTGATTGATCTTTTTCAAAAAAATCGCATGTTTAGAACCATCAGCGATCCTGAATTATTAATTAATAAACTCGGTTTGATTGATCGTGAAGTTCAGGTACTGCCTGAACTTAAAACACAAGACTTTTTTGAACATCATACAATGCATTCATTTGCACAAATGATGAAAATTACGCCTTATGAATTGGCGCAAAGTATGTTGGGCTTAGGTTTATTGCTTCAACCTGTACTCAAACATGGCACCAGTAAATTATCCAAAGTGTTAATTTTACCAATCAATAATCAAAGTTATTGCTATGAAATAGCAGCTTTTTGGGTCAATTTAATTGGTCGTTTCTTGGAAAAAAACAATACTGAGATTTTGATCGGTATTTTGCACCAAGAATCACCGATTTTATTGTTTGGATTCCAAGGTGCTGACATTACTGCATTAAGTAATATTTTTACCCAGAATATTCAAAATGATCATTGGGTTTCTTTGGTTCAACCTTTATGGATTGATGCCTACCTTGAACAGAATGCAGGCCTAGCAGCACTTGAGCAATCACTCTGTCAACGCCAATTAAGTTTGACGCAAGGTATGAAAATTTTTAGGCAAACCTTTATAGATGAATAATGATATGAAGAATAAAAAAGTAAAAATATTGAAAAAAATTGCGATTATTTCGAGCTTATTTTATTCATTACAGGTATTTGCGGCCCCTATCGTGGTTGAAGGTGCAGTACCCAATGATATGGCTAAACAAGCAATTTTAGCCAAGTTAAAGGCGGTTTATGGCAATGATCAGGTGGTTGATAAAATTCAAATTCGCCCTGTATCTGCACCCAATGGTTGGAGTGATTCAGTGACTCGAGTCATCACCCCAGATTTGAAAAAAATTAGCCAAGGTAAACTTTCAGTACGAGGTACACAAGTTGAACTGACGGGTAAAATGGGTGTTCAAACGGACATTCAACCAACCACCACATTGTTTCAATCATTGGTTCAACCACCGTACAGATTTAATGCTCAGATTTCCGTGAATGCTGCCGAGCAATCCGTGATTGATAATGCTTTAAAAAACCGAATTATTGAGTTTGAATCTGGCAAAGCAGTTTTGGCTCCAGCAGGTACACAAATCTTAGACGAGATGGTGGTTGCATTAAATAAAGTTCAAGGCAAGAATGTCAAAATTGTTGGGCATACTGACAGTCAAGGTGATCCACAAAAGAATCAAGCATTAAGCTTGCAACGTGCCGAGGCTGTAAAACAATATTTAACCACCAAAGGTATTGCACCCACTCGCTTGAGTACTGCGGGATTAGGTTCAACCAAACCTGTTGCGGACAATGCAACAGAGGATGGACGTAGAAAGAACCGCCGTATTGAATTTGATGTTTTATAAAATACTTTAACTGAAGAACAAAACAATAAAAGGTAGGAATTATGGCACTTCCATATATTACTTTAGGATCTCCAACCACGGGCGGTGGAAAAATCATTTCTGCCCAGTCTTCTTTCTTGATCGATGGAAAGGCAATTGCCTGTGTTGGAGACAAAGCAACTTGTCCTAAGCATAAGTGTGTTGCCACGATTGTTGCTGGTGATAATCATATGCTGGTGATGGGCAAGGCTGCGGCACAGCACAACTCACCTTTATCATGTGGTTGTAAATGTATTGGTGATCAATCATTAACTGTTGGACAAAATTGATAATTTAATCAATTGCCTAGGGGTATATGTAATGATGAGGAGGGCGTTTTTACAGCGTTTACTTTGATAATGCAATTATAGTATTTGAAAGTTTATTTTCGCTAAAAATATTTTTAAGTTGAGAGCTTTCTCTTTGCCGATAAGCGATTGTTATAACTTGTTTATGGTCGCTAAATATCTATGTTCGATTAAATCTGTTGTAAATGATGCAGCAGAATAAGGTCATAGAAAAAAACGATGTATTGATTTTGATTTTTTTATAATGATTCAACTGAATAACAGAACAATAAAAGGTAAAAAATTATGGCACTTCCATATATTACTCTGGGCTCTCCAACTACAGGTGGCGGGAAAATCATTTCGGGTCAGTCTTCTTTCCTAATCGAAGGGAAAGCGATTGCATGTGTTGGCGATAAAGCAAGTTGCCCTAAGCATAAGTGTGTTGCCACGATTATGGTGGGTGATAATCATATGCTGGTGATGGATAAGGCTGCGGCACAACATAACTCTCCATTATCGTGTGGTTGCAAATGTATTGGTGATCAATATTTAATGGTTGGAGATAATGGTGGGGGTTTAGGTTTAGAAACAATCAAGAGTTCAAATATATCTTCAGCAACAAGCCAAAATCAGATTGATTCTTTTGCTGATGAACAAAAAGAAATTCATAAGATTCAATTCCAAATTATAGATGAACATGATCAAAAGCCTTTACAGGAATTATTATACGAAATTTATAGTAAAGATTCTGGTGCATTGTTAGTTAAAGGTTATACAGACAAAGATGGTCTTACAGCAATTTACGAGAGTGAATATTCACCAGAGACTATTGAATTATTCACTGTTGATTTGTCAAAACCTTTAGAACCACTATAAGAGAGATTTTTATGACTAGTTCAAATAGAATAAGTAGTAACGAAGGACGTTTAATTTTTCATACTAACTATGAAAAATCTAGAGTGAATTATGATGCTCAAGATCGTATTAACCTTAAAGAAACTACCAATTTATGCAGAGCCGATGATGGGTATTTAACAGCATGTAGTGGTTGGGAGAATTTAATAAAAGTTAAGAAGATTGTTCCATATACTTTTTGTATTCCACAGCATTTATGGGATCATATTAAAAATAGACAACCATTTGAATATGACATGGCTTTGCGCTTCGGTCTTGAGTTTGATTTAAAAGAAATAGAAAAAGATAATCCAGGTTTAATTTATACAGAATATTTTCATACAATGATGTATTTGCGGTTTGCTACCTACCTATATAAAATATCTCGAGATAAATCTCTTATTGCGGCTACAGAACTTTTGAAAGATAGTTTTGATATACGAGTTGCTGCACATTATAAAAACTTAAATGATATTATTAAACTTACCCCAGCTGGTTACGGTATGTTTGATAAGGCGAGATACACTGCATTAGCAGCAGGAAATAGAGATAATAGAGGTCCATTTATGATAGGTCATAGACTTTATCAGATGATATTTAATAAAAATGGAATAAGCAAGCCTATGAACTTTGCAGAGCAGAATATGGCTATCAGGTTCCTAAATCAGAAGAGTATGATAATTTTTAAATTAAGAGATTGGAAAGATTGATGAAACGTATATATATATTTTGCTTAACTTTTATTCTTTTAGGTTGTAGTCATGCAAATGATGTTAACGATAAAGAACAAAGTGAGAAGCTGATAGGTGAAGGTTTAAAATCTAAAGCTTTAACTATAGGCGATGATATCGTCAAGTCTAAAAGATTATATGTTGTTGCTTATAATAATATTAGTCAGCAGTCAAAAGTTAATGATGAATTATTTATCTATTCTGTGAATAAGACAGATTCATTATTTGGAAGTTATGAAATGAATAATGTAAACTTTGAAGATAAGATAAAAACGAATAAAGAAATAAATATTGATTTAATTGATGGTCTCTGTGTTATGAATAAATACATGTTAAAATATTCAAGAATAATAGATATGAAAAAATTTCCAGAGAGTCTTCAATTAGATTTAAATAAAGCAATTTCATATCAATCAAACTATATTAACACTCTCAATCAAAGTAAGGACTATTTGGGACAAATAAAATGCTTACAACTTAAATAAAGTTATGAATGATACTATCGGTTAAAACTTGAAGTACGTTATAAATATTCAATTTTGCATAACAAAAATATTATGCAGAAATTTGCTTTAAAAATTTTTTAAAAGGTTTCATTAAGAACCTTTTTAATAGCCTGATTTTGTTAGATCATTCTGTAAGCCTTGTAATAAAATATGTTCAGGAAACTAAGTGCGTAGA
This sequence comes from Acinetobacter bereziniae, assembly GCA_009912575.1. Taxonomy (GTDB): domain Bacteria; phylum Pseudomonadota; class Gammaproteobacteria; order Pseudomonadales; family Moraxellaceae; genus Acinetobacter; species Acinetobacter bereziniae_A. Next base: position 10,970 of record WNDP01000031.1, on the reverse strand, counting down.
TATAACGCCAAGTTTTATGAATAAGTAATATACTAATTCTTCTTTACTTTTACCAGTTGAGGTAAATGCAAAATTATTAAAACAAAACTTTGTTTGCTTAAATGAAAAAGATCAATTATATATTTTAGTCAAAATGAAAAAGCATGACTGGGTTATGAAATGTGATATGAAAATATACATAGGGCTAATGTTGTTATTGTTTACAATGACCTGTTACGCTACCCCAGAGTCAACTTTGTTTGCTTCAGTAAAGGGTAATAGTATTTGCCTATTTACTAAGAGTAACTATAAAAAAATTACGGATAATCAAATAGTGTTTTACATGGGAGAAATTATTCAAGATCAAGAGTTTAAAAGCTCATTTGCCCAAACATATACAAATATCCAAGATATGCCAACTTCCGAAAGTCATTGCATTCTCATCGACTCAGCAAAATTTAAACATAAAGTGCCCTATTATTTATATTTAGAATCTGGTAAATCTTATTCTCAACGCATCTGTGTAGATCAGCAAAATAATAAAATTATTCTGACAAAAGTGAAAGATGTCTTTAATTGTGGCTCGAAGGAATATGATTATTCAGGTAGAAGTTGGTGGCAAATCATTTTATCTTGGTTTGGATTAAATTAAAGCTATATGTATTTTTGGATTGTTTTTATCCGTTCGATCATTTTTGATGACAATTGCATTATATATAAAAAAAGCCCCATCATCCTGACGGGGCTTTTTCGTATTGGTTCGTTAGGTAAACTCCTGTTCTACCTCACTTCCTGATGCTCAGACCGATTATTATTGTTTTGTGTCTGGGAAACTTCCTGTTCCCTATGACTGTAGAATAAATAAATTTTTTAGATCGACCAAGTCGTAAAATCAAACAAGCACTGTAAGCTAAAACGTACAACAATCAGCTTAAACATTGGCGTACTGAATCAATTTATTGACTACAGATTTTACCGCTTTCTGATCAAATTCGTTGCCCTCAAATATCTCAGCTTTACCACGTTGACCAATGTCGCGAATTTCGATGACAGCGTTGGAGTCAACCATACCAATAAAGGTACAAACTTGTTTAATTTGATCAATAGAGCGTGAACCGTTGGTTCCACCATAACTTACAAATGCAGCAGGTTTGCTTTGCCATTCCTTATATACATAGTCAATTGCATTTTTCAGTACAGGACTGTACCCATGATTATATTCAGGGCTAATAAAAATAAAAGCATCACCTGAAGCGACTTTTTTTGCCCATTCCTGTTGTTTGGGTTGGTCATAAATCCCAGATGCAGGTGAGTTTTTTCCAGCAAAGAACGGTAGCTCCCATTCTTTTAAATCTACGATTTCTATATTTAAGGTACTAAACTCTAATTTATTAATTTCTTTGAGTAGCCATTCTGCAACTTTGATTGCAACTCGGCCTTCTCGAATACTACCAACGATAATCTGAATGTTCATTTATTTTCATCTCTATTCTATCTATTTGATCATTATGAACAATCAAAATGTAGAGTATCGTAGTGAATTGTATATGATTTTAAATTAAATATATTTGCTCAATGAGCATAGCTAAAGAATTGAATTGATCAAAAATTAGATTTCAATTTTAATAGGGAAAATTTTCAATTTTGAATATATATGAAAGATCATCTAGCACTGATTATGGCTTTACCTAATGAATCTAAAGGTTTGTTTGAACAAGCGGGGATCTCTGTACATTATAGTGGAATAGGTAAAATTAATGCGGCATTTACTGCCTATGATGTGATTCAACGGACAGGCTGTAAAACCATATTAAATCTTGGAAGCGCAGGGAGCTCAACTTTTAATGCACATGAGTTGGTGGAAGTAAAAACTTTTGTCCAACGGGATATGGATGTTTCTCCGCTTGGTTTTGAAGTGGGTGTTACGCCAATGGATCAGCATTTCCCTCAAGAAATTCATTTAGATCGTTATTTTCATCATTTGTCACAGGGTATTTGTGGTACAGGGGATAGTTTTGAAACAGGGTTGCCGAAAGTGAGTTGTAATTTAGTGGATATGGAAGGCTATGCATTGGCAAAAGTATGTAAAAAGCTGGATGTTCGATTAATTTCAGTGAAGTACATAACTGATGGTGCCAATGATACTGCGCATTTAGATTGGGAAGAAAATTTATTATTGGGTGCGCAGAAATTATTAAAACTTTATCAATCTTTGGGTTAGAAAAACAACGGGTTGAAGATCGTCAGAATTTCAGTTTGAGTTCAGGCGACCATAGGGGACTATGGTCGTTTGCCAAAATAACCAATAGTGTTATTGGATAATTAATTACGTGGTAAAACACCATATAGCGTCATATGGATCGTATGCTCGATAGCACGTTGACACATACTCTTGTTACGTAAAGTCTTACCTGTAACCATCTCGATTTGAGTACTGAAATCTGCATAATTCTGCGTCAATGCCCAAATATTGATAATGAGTAATTCTGCATCGATTTGATCTGAGATTTTACCTTGTGCTTGCCAATTTGAAATCACCTTTGCTTTACGCTTAAATAACTTTTTAAGTGGTCCTTTAAGAATCAATAAAATGTGTGGCGCACCCTGAATCACTTCTAATGCAAAAAGCTTAGAGGCTTTAGGCTGAGTTCTGGAGATTTCAATTTTTGTCATAATGTAATGTGACAAAGCTTCAGCCGGTTCTAATTCCGATTCAAGTGATTGTAAAGGGGCTAACCATTTCTGCATGACTGTGGTCAGGACTTCAACGTATAAGGCTTCCTTATTTTCATAATAATAGAAAATATTCGACTTATGCATATCTGCTAACTGCGCAATTTCGTCTAGGCTTGCACCGTTGAAACCATAGACAGAAAATACATCAAGTGCAGCACTCAGTAACTGCTGCCGTTTTTGGGCACTCTTTTTTTGTTCCATCGCATCTTTAAATCAAATAAGTGATTATTAAATTGTACGGCAAAATGTTTGATTTGTGCACAGAAAGCAAGATTATTTTGGTATATTTCTGATAAATAATGATGAAGATTTATTATTAAATCAATCGTTACGCTCTATTATCTAAAATTGCACTAAACTAGAGCAGTGCATATATTAAAAAATTATGTCAGTAATGGCCTATTATTTAATATTTGTGACATTTTTTAGTATAAGCTTATTTTTTGTGTTAAATAAAAATAAATGAATCCCACATGCTGTTATTTAATTTTTATTTAAGAAAACATGCTTCATTTAAAATTGGTCAAATTATATTTAAATAAAGAATCTCTATAGATGATTTTATTTAAGTCAGAATCTATTTTTAGGTGATAAAAAAGGATGAAACTTAGACATATTGATAAAAATAGACGATTTTAAATAAAAAAGGGTAAACTCTTTACCCTTTGATTTATTTCAATATAGTCTTGCTGGTTTGACTTAAGTTGCCAGTACCGCAGAAAGCACTTGCTGTTCAAGCTCAGCAAAGACAACCCCTTTTTGGCGTGGACGAGCTAAATCGACTTGAAACTGTTGGGCAATATGACCTTTATCCAAAAGAATAATACGATCTGCCAATTGCACAGCTTCACTGACATCATGGGTGACCAAAATAGTGGTAAACCCTTGTTCAAGCCATAATTTTTCAATCAAACTTTGCATTTCTAGACGTGTTAATGCATCCAAAGCCCCCCAAAGGTCCATCGAGAAGCAATACCCGTGGTGTATGTGACAACGCACGAGCTAGCGCTGTTCTTTGACGTTGTCCACCTGAAAGTTGTGAGGGCCATAGTCTAGACTTTTCTTTAAGCCCAACTTTTTCTAACAATTGTTCAGCTTTGGGAAATTGATCTTTGGCGAGTCCCAATTGGACATTTTTTAAAATATTTTTCCAAGGCAAAAGACGAGGGTCTTGAAACATCACACGAATATCATCTGCAATAATGCCCTCACGAAAGTTCAGCAAAGATTTAAATTTGATTTCGCCATAACTTGGTTGTTCTAAATCAGCGATTAAACGCAATAAGGTACTTTTACCACAGCCACTACGTCCTACGATTGCAACAAACTCACCTGCTTGAATATGTAAGTCTAAATCTTCAAGAACTTTAACGTCCCCATAATATTTATGCAGCTGTTCAAGTGAAATTTCTGCTCCAACTTTGGTTTGATCTTCAGCAGCAACTTCTGAGTTTACATGAAGATCATTGGCATATTGGCTTATACTTAAGTCAGTCATTTCATGCTCCTATTTTTGATAACCTGCGTGCCAGCGCAATAGATATTTTTCTAAGAATTGTGCAAATACATCGGCAAGTTTACCTAAAAGGGCATACAGTAAAATACCAACAAGCACGATGTCTGTTTGTAGAAATTCACGGGCATTCATGGTCATATAACCAATACCAGATTGGGCAGAAATGGTTTCTGCAACAATGAGCAATACCCAAACTAAGCCAAGTGAAAAGCGTAAGCCAACCAAAATGGAAGGCATCGCTCCCAGTAAAATAATTTCTTTATACAATTGCCAGCGATTTAAACCATAACTTTTACCCATCTCAATCAACTGCGGATCAACTGAACGAATTCCATGATAGGTATTGATATAAATCGGGAAAAATACGCCAACCGCCACCAAAAATAATTTTGCTGATTCATCAATACCGAACCATAAAATCACCAGCGGGATGAGTGCTAAAGCAGGGATATTTCGAATCATTTGCAAGGTTGTATCAAGTAGATTAGATGCAACTTTTGAAGAACCATTGAGTAAGCCTAAAATCAGACCCAAACCACCCCCAACAAAAAGCCCAAGTAAGGCACGTCCTGCACTCACTTTGACATGCTGCCAAAGTTCACCGCTGACCAATAATATCCAAAATGCTGACACTACGGCTGTTGGAGCAGGGAGAACACGACTTTCGAGCAAACCAGTCTTGGAAGCAATTTGCCAAATGGCAATGAGTAAAATAGGGACAATCCAAGGCAGCAAACGCTGCCCAAATAGTTTTGTTCCACGTGAAACGATATGACTTTCCTTAATAGGATTTCGCTTGACTACAACATTCATGCGGGCTCCTTTAAGGATTTTTTATTTTCCTCAGGTGTGTAGTTGTTGGCGACAATTTCACCAAATGGTCCTGTTAAATTTGGTTGGCTGAGTTTTTTGCGTGTTTCCAATGGAAGTAATGGGAATACCAACTCGGCAAAACGAATGGATTCCTCCAAATGTGGGTAGCCAGAAAAGATAAATGTGTTGATACCCAAGTCTGCATATTCTTGAATACGATCTGCAACTGTTTGTGGGTCGCCCACCAATGCTGTACCTGCACCACCACGGACTAAACCAACACCTGCCCAAAGATTTGGAGAAACTTCAAGTTTGCTGCGATCGCCATTATGCAGTTCTGCCATGCGGCGCTGACCAACAGAATCCATTTGTTTAAATTTCTTTTGCGCGGCTGCGATGGTTGCATCATCGACATACTGAATCAGTTCATTGGCTGCTTGCCATGCTTGTTCACTGGTTTCGCGCACAATAACATGTAAGCGAATACCATAATTTAACTGACGTCCTTTGGTTTCTGCTCGTGCTTTAACCACTGCAATTTTTTCTTTAACGGCAGCTGGTGGTTCACCCCATGTTAAATAGGTATCGACTTGTTCTGCGGCCAATTCGATTGCATCTTCAGAAGAACCACCAAACCAAAGTGGTGGATACGGCGCTTGAATAGGTGGATAAAGTAGTTTGGCATCATCAACACTCAGGCGTTCACCATGAAATTGTAAATGATTCACCTGTGTGTGAACGTTTTAAAATTTCACGCCAAATGGTGGTGTACTCTGCTGCTGTTTTATAGCGTGTAGCATGATCTTCATATAAACCATCACCTTTTAATTCTTGTTCATCACCACCTGTAACGAGGTTAAGTAGAACACGACCATTGGATAAGCGGTCAAAGGTAGCCGCCATACGTGCTGCAAGGGCAGGTGTGGTTACGCCTGGACGCAAAGCAACCAAGAATTTTAAATTTTTAGTGGCATCAATTAAGCTTGCTGCCGTGATCCACGGATCTTCACATGAACGACCTGTTGGAATAAGTACACCTTCATAGCCCAGGTTATCGACTGCAACAGCAATTTGTTTCATATAAGCATGATCGACTTGTCGTGCGCCTTTGCTGGTTCCTAAATAACGACTGTCACCGTGAGTGGGAATAAACCAGAAGATTTTCATATCATGCATCCTTAAAAAAATTCAAATACTATTTCGCAGTCCAAACAGCCTGTTTAATCTCAATGCTATTTGGAATAATTTTGAGTTCGCTAAAGCGATTTGCGAGTTGTTGTTGGTTTGAAATCACTTTGGCTGAAAGCGGAGCAGCGCCAGAAGGGCGAGGTCGCCGATCGATAAAAGTCTGACTGACTTGTGGCTTTAAGCCTGTGCTTTGGCCGATTGATTGTGCTGTAGCAACACGATTGGCTTGTACCCATTTATCTGCAATGTTGATTTGCTGGATAATACCTTTGACAGCTTGAGGATATTTTTTTACAAATTCGGGTGAAGCCAAATAAAAGGTGTAATTAGGGCTTAAACCTTGTCCTGAAGCGAGTATGCGAGCTTGATCTTCAATTTGGGCAGAGGCAAAGAATGGATCCCAAATCGCCCACGCATCCACAGCACCTTTTTGGAACGCGGCGCGTGCATCAGCAGGAGTGAGCCAAATGGGTTGAATATCCGACCATTGCAAGCCAGCTTTACGTACGGCTTGAACCAATAAATAGTGAGCGCTCGAACCTTTTTGTAGTGCAATACGCTTACCTTTTAATTCGCTGAGTTTGGTAATCTTTGAATTTTTCGTTACCAAAATGGCTGAAGCCAGAGGCTTGGCCGCTTCATAGGCGATATAATACAAAGGTTTATTTGCTGCTTGTGCGTAGACGGGTGGTGTATCACCAGTAACACCGACATCAATTGAACCGACAGCAAGTGCTTCAAGAATTTGCGGCCCTGCTGGAAACTCATTCCAAGAAATTTTGGCATTTGGAAACTCCTTTTCATAGAGTTTCTGTTGCTTGGCAATTGCAAAGTTAATGGAACTTTTTTGAAAACCAATACGTAATTCTTTCACTGTTGGGTCAATTGCCCAAACCGAAGTTGACCCAAGCATTGCACTACAGATCAACATTGTTGTCATTGCATGAGTAGGTGCATTAAACCATGATGATGTTTTATGTTGTGCAATTTGTTGGGTCATTTTGATGTCCTCTTGGGTCGCATTGTGCGAAATTAGTGGGCTAATACAGCCGCTTGGATATTGATTTTGTTTGGAATAAGTTTTTGTTGATAAAAAGCATCTGCGACATCTTGTTGCTTTTTCACCACATCATTAGAAATTGGACTTACGCCAAAGCCCATCCGTGAAATGGATGTATTGAGTACATCAAGCGGTAAGCCTGTTGGTTTTTCTAAAAGTTTGGCAGCATCAGTTTGATGTTGAGATACCCATTGTGTAGTGGTGTTTAATTCATTCACCACAACCTTTAAAACATCGGAGTGTTGTTCTGCAAACTTACGATCAGCCAAATAAAATTGATGGTTATTCACTACATTTTGACCTGTAGTAATCACTTTTGCATTGAGCTGCTTTTCAGCAGCAGCAAAAAACGGATCCCAAATAACCCACGCATCGACTGCACCTTTTTCAAAAGCAGCTCGTGCATCAGCAGGTGGTAAGTAGACCACTTGAATGTCGTCCAGTTTTAAATGTTTTGCTTCCAATACTTTGAGTAAAAGGTAATGTACATTAGAGCCTTTGTTCAGGACCACACGTTTACCCTTAAGGTCTTGTACGGATTGAATAGCTGAATCTTTAAGTACAATCAATGCCTCAGCCAAAGGTGCCGCAGGTTGATTGGCAACATAGACCAGATTGGAGTTTGCTGCTTGAGCAAAGATCGGAGGTGCTTCACCTGATTCACCAAAGGATACGCTTCCTACATTTAAACCTTCCAACAATTGTGGACCAGCAGGAAACTCAACCCATTTGACATTGACCCCTTTTTTTTTAAGTGCTTTATCTAAGTCACCACGAGCTTTGATAATCGGCAATACACCATATTTTTGAAACCCAATATTTAAAGTGGTGCTTTCTTGTGGTTTGGAACATCCAGTCAGCATCATGATGGTGGCAAGGCTTGCACTTAGAAAGGAGATTTTTTTCCATGAAGGTTGAAATAAGTGCGCCATGAGTCACGATGCCTGTGTGATTTAAAAAGAATGAGGATCAGCTTAAAAGGCTTTGTATTTTCAAAAAAAATAAGTTTTTGATGATTGCTAATAAAAAAAAAGATAAATTATTAAATGCTAAAGTTATCGTTAAAACAGAAATATAAAATAAATATTCTATAAAAATAGAAAGTTATAAGAATTTGAAAAGTCTAAATTTATTATTGTTATTTAGATTGGGAATATAGATTCCATGAGAAGGTATAAGCAAAATACCTCAGTCATGGAATCTATTTAGATAAGTTTAGATGTAAATGTGATAATTCATGCAAATCAGCCAGCCTTGAATATCAGGTAATTAATTTTTTAAATACCATCGAATTACGTTGATAGTTATATAAGGCTTGACGAGCTTCGGGTAAGTCATCCACATTTGCCAATTCAAAACCGTGCTCTAAGAACCAGTGTGCTGTTCGTGTAGTGAGAACAAACAGTTGTTGAATGCCTTGTTGGCGTGCGTGTTCTTCTAAGAAATGTAGAATTTGACTACCTCGGTTCGATTTACGATAGCCAGGATGGACCGCAACACAGGCAATTTCAGCGGAGCTTACTTCATCATTTGAAGCAGGAATTGGATAAAGTGCGGCACAGGCTAAAATCGTACCGTCTCGCTCAATGACTGCAAACTTATCAATTTCAGTTTCTAGTCGTTCTCGTGAGCGATAGACCAAAATCCCTTCTTCTTCCAATGGACGCAGTAAATTAATAAGACCGCCTACATCGCCAATGTTGGCCATACGCACTTCTTCATAATGTGCATCTGTGATCATGGTGCCATGCCCATCACGGGTAAAGAGTTCTTCAATTAAAGCGCCATCATATGCATATGAAAGGAGGTGTACACGATTGACCCCTTTTAAGGATGCCTGTTTGGCATTGTGTAAATGCAGTGCAATTTCAAAATTCGAATCTTGATATTTTTCAATATGTTTATCGAGTTGATGCGGTGTAATTTCACGCTTTAACTGGCCGTATTCATCCATCAAGCCTTGTTGACTGCCTAAGAAAATCAGTTTATCTGCTTGCAAGTGAATGGCTGTTTTTGTTGCTACTTCTTCTGCCAGCAAATTAAACACTTCACCAGTTGTTGAATAGCCTGTTGGCCCTAATAGCACAATATTTTGATTGTCTAAATGGCGTTGAATCGCCTCAGTATCAATGGTTCGAACCTCACCAGTGAGCTGAAAATCGATACCATCTCGAATACCATAAGGTTTTGCAGTCACGAAGTTACCCGATACAACATCAATGCGAGCACCAAACATCGGTGAGTTGGCGAGCCCCATAGACAATAAGGCTTCAATTTGTAGTCGAATCGAACCTACAGCACTCATCACACAGGGTAAAGAAGCGCGTGTGGTAATGCGACGGTTGATATGAATCGGGCTCTGAATTTTATTTTGGAGCAAATTTGCATTGATTTGTGGGCGTGCGCCGTGGACCAAAATGAGTCGAATACCTAGTGAATGCAATAGTGCAATATCATGAATAATATGCTGAAAATTTGGATGCTCAACGGCTTCACCACCAAACATCAATACAAAGGTCTTGCCTCGATGGGCATTGATATAGGGTGCAGAATGACGAAACCAATGCACATATTCTTGCGCTGTGCTTTGAGTTGTTTCTGGATTGTCAGTTTGCATACCTATCTCAGTATTGTTGATTGCTGTGTGATGATTCTAAACAAAAATAACTGAGAAATAATAGTCAAAATAAAAAAAGCACTCGAACGTGGGAGGACGAGTGCAAAAGGGTTATTCATTTCACAATTGAATTTTGAATATAAGATGAAAGTTCAAGTATTGAGGAGGAGGATTCGCATTGCATTTTAAGCGTAAGAATCATCAAGCTTTCCTTTCAATCTATGAATAAACTTAATCCTGAAATATAGAGAAATAATGGAGATATACATGAAAATATGTAGTTGAAAGCATTGTTAAATCAATAGAATTGTCATGTATTTCTCAAAATATTAAAAAACCCAAGCGCAGTTGGGTTTTAGTTTATGTTAAAAATATCAGCCGATGACACGAATAATGCGGTGATTTTTTTGATTTACCAGTACATAGTCGCCATTGATTCTATACCATTGTTGGTACTTTCCTGGTTTGGATAAATGACGATAGTTTTTATAGTTGACGTGATAGCGAGAAGAGCCAAATTGAGAAGGTAAATACTGACCTGAACGCCAATGACGGCTTGGAACAACGGTATTGCCATAATGCTTGTTGTTGTTCCAACGGTGATCATTTCGATGATCCCAACGCTGTTGTTCATAACGATGCTGTTGATCTCGGTAGTCTACATGTGGGGCTGCCATAGCTGAAGTGGTTATCAGTGCTGCCATCGAAAGCGTGATTGTGGTTAAAATACTTTTCATTTGATTCACCTGAATTGAACTTTTGTCCTTTGATGTCACTAAATTACGCAAAAATTAGAGATAAACGGTGAGGGTGACTTTGTTGAATTGTGAAATGTATGAAGATTTAATGAAGATCAGAAAACTTAATGGCTCGGTGTCTCGTCCTAAAATAGATTGACAGTATTTTATTTAGAGCCGAGTTAAGCAATTAGCTCGGTTCTTACTTTTTCAAACATTTGATTAGGTGTCATCATACCTAGACTCAAATGTGGTCTATAACAATTATAAATTTCTATTGATTCTGCAATCAGTTGGTCTAATTCCTTCATATTATTACAGCGT
>WNDP01000309.1 GCA_009912575.1 Acinetobacter bereziniae | reverse complement strand
CTGTTGTTTTTCCCGCTCCCATGGGCCCTACCAAATAAATATTTGGCAGGGTTTCAAACTCTTTGCTTGGCAAGGAGTCACCTATCGAATTGCTTTCATTGAAACTATATTAATGATTTCTCGTACGTCTGTCATTAACAATTCTTGGTGTCACAAAGATTAGCAGTTCACGCTTATTATCTGACTTTACGTCTTTTCTAAATAATCGCCCTAGATAAGGAATATCTCCCAAGAACGGAACTTTGGTTTGGGTAGTAGTATTTTCCTGCTCAAAAATCCCGCCCAAGACCACAGTTTCACCATTATCTACCAATACATTGGTATTAATTTCATTCTTATTGAGAATAATTTCACCATTTGGTGCGACTCCACCACGAGCATCACTGGTAATATTCAACTGCATTTGTACCATACCATCTGGGGTGATACTTGGCGTGACGTCCAAACTTAATAGTGCATCTTTAAAGGATGTTGTTGCTGTTGCTGTTCCACCAGCTGTTTGCGTCGTTTGATATGGAATTTGTTGACCAGATGCAACTTTGGCCTTTTGTTTATCTGCTGTCATCACTTTTGGTGTTGAAATGACTTCACCATAACCATCCGATTGTAATGCGGATAACTCTAGATCCAACATAAAATCAGACATACTGATTAAACCAAAGGCAATTTTACTGGCACCAGCTGTGGTTACGCCAAGGTCTACATTCAGGTTATTACCATTGGTTCTGTCAATCGTATATTTACCTTCATCATCAGGCTCTCGTAAATTCCATAATGTCGTATCACTCCCCCCGACCAAGAGATCATTATTTTTGGTAATTCCTTGTGATAAAATTCCCCATTTCACCCCCATTTCCTTAGTAAAATCAGTTGTAGCACGTACAATCCTTGCCTCTACCATCACCTGTTTTACAGATACATCCAGTAAATCAATCATTTTACGAACTTTATCTATATTATTTGCAGTATCATTAATAATAAGTGTATTTGTTCTTATATCAGCAACGCCACTTCCTCTTGAACTCAATAGACTTTCCAAGGCTAAAGAATCAGTATTGGAAGTTCCACTTGCTTGAGCTCCTTTCGGATTCCGTGAATCTTCCAGTAATTTTAAAACATCCGCAACTTTTGCATAGTTTAATTTTATATATTCAGTCTGAATTGGTGCTAATTTAATACTTTGTGCTAATGCTTTTGCTTCATCCTCTTCCGCTTTAATTAACTCAGTTACAGGCGCAATCCAAATCACACTCCCATTACGACGTTTATCCAAATTCTTTGTTTTAAGGATAATATCTAAAGCCTGATCCCAAGGCACATCTTTCAAGCGTAAGGTAATATTACCTTGCACCGAATCCGCTGCCACCATATTGATACCAGTAAAGTCTGCCAATAACTGCAACACTCGACGTACTTCAATATCTTGGAAATCTAGCGATATTTTTTTGCCTGTATAAGATTGGCTTGCACTTGGACGAGCCACTTTATTTTCAGCAGGTCGTTTTAAACTGACTGTTAATTTATTCTCTGCTTGGAAAGCCATATATTCATAGCTACCCGATGATTGAATGCTGATTACACCATTGGAACCATCGTTATAGGCATCTACGCTGGATACAGGCGTTGCAAAGTCGTTTACATTTAAACGGCGCAATAAATGTGCAGGAATTTTATTTCCCAAAGTTCGGATTATAACTTTACTACCTTGCTGTTGAACGTCTACAGGAGTATTGGCACCCGAAAGGCTCACTATTACCTGCCCTTCACCAGCATTTCCACGCTGAAAACCGATATCAGCAATCCCCTGATTTTGCTTATTGACAGCTGAGGATACGTAATTAGGTAAAGCTGGGGCTTGATTGGCATTATTAATTTTTAAAATAAAAGTGTTGCCTTCCACACGTGTTGTAAAAGAACCACTGTTTTTTAAATTCACTGTTAATCGTGAACGTTGATCATCTGCGGCAACATCGACCGTTGAAGCTTCTTCACTCGCAACTGGAATGGATGCTTGGCTAAGATTTTGTTTAGCATTGTCAAAATCTAACACTAAACGAGATGGGTTATCCAATTGATAGGCTTGTGGTTGCGGTGGAATACCGTTAAACATGACACGAATTTCTGTACCTTGCCCCGGTATTTTCATCGGAACAATGTTGGTCATCGTGGTTTGTGCTGATGCAACTTGCATAATTGCAATCGCTACCGTCGCCATAGTAAATTGACGAAGTTGACTATTCATAAACTTACCATCCCCAATCAAGATATTTTTCAAACTCTTTTTCATTTTTATTCCTTTATTCCGTTTAATCCACAGGACCAATTAGAACTAGACTGCGTGGTCTTTCGATATAACCATCTCGACCATCTGGAACAATTTCTAATAAATCAATACGGGTCGGTGTAATTTCAATAATTCGGCCCTGATTCATCCCCATATAATTGCCCAACTGAACACGTTCAATTTCACCATCTGGTGTTTGGATTAATCCTACTGTTTGTCCTGTATTTCCTTTCATGCTTCCTTTCAAGGTTAATGACTCTAAAGGATAACTTTCAAGTGGTTGCGTTTGTCTAGAGAAATTCGGATACACCCGTTTTCCTGACATCACTTTTAATTCATTTGCCAACGAATTTGGTAAAAATGGACTACGCAATTGCTGAGCAGAATAATTAAAACTTGGCACTGGATTAAAAACAGGTGCAGGCTCAATTGGCAGAGGTGTTTGACTACGAATATTGGCCATTTCCTGATTGACCGCATCAATTCTAGAGTCACATCCAACCAACAACAGGGTCAATGAGATTCCACAGATTATTTTAATGTGTTTTTTCATTGTGGTGTTCCTCCTTGCTGTGGTGTTGATGGTGCAGCAGGATTTGTCTGGTTCACAGTTTTTTGAGCTTTCTGTTCATCAGCACCAATATAACGATAAGTTTTTGCCTTAATCGTATAATCAATCACAGGGACATCAGATTTTTTATCCTGACTGGCAGTTCCTGTAATGGTGAAATCATGCAAGGTGACAATACGAGGTAAAGCAGCAACACTGCTCACAAAAGTACCAAATGAGTGGTAGTCGCCTGTGGCATCAATTGAAATAGGTTGTTCGATAAAGAACTCTTGCTTCACTTCAGGTTCAAGTCTGATATTTTTAAATTTTAGCCCTGAACTCACCCCTGTTACATTAATATCTTCAACCAAACTTGGAATTTCAGTTTCTTTTGGTAACTGTTCCAGTTGTTGATTGAAATTGGCTTCCATCTGTTGCAGTTGCGCTTGATATTGTTGCAAATTTCTTAGTTTTGAATCTTTTTCTTTAAACTCATTTAATAAATTTTGCTCAACCGTACGTGCTTGATCAATTGCATCTAGCTTCGGTCTCACCGCTAGAAAATAGCCAATTGCACAGACCACAAAGAACAAAAATATCCAACAAGTTATTTTTACGGATAATGGCCAACTCCCATAGTTGTTCATATCCAAGGTATTGAATTGTTGAAAAAACTTTTCAACTGTCATTTTATTCTTTTTTGGAGCATCATTCACCGATGAATCTAATTGCTCAAAATCTTCACGACTCATTTCGCACCCCCAGCAGCTGGAACTTTTTCAGCCTTTGTTGCATCTTCGTCTGC
>WNDP01000308.1 GCA_009912575.1 Acinetobacter bereziniae | reverse complement strand
TGAATATCTAAAAGCAGATTGGCAAGGTTTGGTAGATGTACAACTTGCGACATTAAACTGGGTGGATTGGTTCAATAAAAAGCGTGTACATAGTGCTCTAGGTTATGTATCACCATTTGAATTTGAAGCAATGTACTATGATAAGATGAGCCCGTTAGGTCAGGTGGCCTAACTTAAATAAAAATCTCTCCGAAAAACCCGGTACGGTTCAATCACTCGTTGATGACGTATCCATTTCAAATGTCACAGTTAATCGTGGCAATTGTCCTTTATTGCAAAAAATAAATAATCCGATACGACTTGGTTTTGGACAAATGATGTCAGTGGATACAAGCAACTGTGGTAGAAATAAAATTATTGAAGTGGTTGTATCTACCAATCAAGGGGAATGGAAGTTTGGTTCATAAATATTGGAATGATTTAAATTACTTCAATGCATGAGTTTAAGAATTGTCGTCTTGATGCAAGGTTTAGGGAGGCAACGCCTCCCTATTTTATGTGTTCTGTCTTAGTAGAAAGACTGCCCACAATGCTGGCATTGAAAACAAGATTGCACAGTTTGCGTAGAAGCAGAACCAAATACTGAACCTAACAAACCACCGACTACGGCTCCTGCAATTCCACCTATGAGAGGTGACACAGGCAATTTTTTTGATAATGCTGCACCCATCGTGGCAAATGATGCTGACGATGCCAGACTCTGATTGCCAGCCTGCGAACCGCTATTTTGAACAACACGGATCACATGCTCTGAATGGCAATATGGACAATTTATTTGCATAAGATATACCTCTGGAATAAGAAAGGCTTACCAGTTGGATAAGCCAATAAAGAGAAGATGTTTCTCATCTAGATGGTATATAACTGTTTATGATTTCAATTAACGCTGTGACATACCAAAGGTACGCATCCTCCTAGAGGTCTTCACACGGAGATATTGTTCCTTTTCAGGACGTGCCAAATAAGATAGCGTTGAACGCATTTTATCTGCTTGATAAAGGACTTTGCTAAAGATCACTCCAATGCTAACAATCCCCTGCTCTTCATATTGCTTTAGGTATCTACGATCATGGCAATTAAAATAGCTTCCTTTACCACCCGTAGTATCTTCCCAAAATTCACCTACGGCTTTGGCTATACTCCATGCACTCGTGCGCTTACGTTCATCAAAAACTAAAGCCACATGGCAATGGTAGCCTTTCCTTTCCCCCTGCTCTAATGCCCATACCAGAAGTAATACGTCATCGCCATATTCAGAACGATTTATTCTTCTGCGTAGTTTTTCTAAATCCGTATCAACCTGTTCGATATCAGGATTAACTGTATAGGCTAAATCAACTCGTACAACTAACAATGCAGAATACTCCCTCTGCAACTCACATAACCGACCCTCTAGCTTGTTGGCATTTAATCTTTCGTTATAACGTTGCTGCCGAATTTCATTGAAGTGGTCAGCTTTAGCTTGATTGAAATAGTGTTGCCAGTCTCTAAATGAAGTTTGCTTTATATGGTTGTAGAGGGAAATTGATGTTTCATATTTCAGATCATAGTCATACAACAGATTACAAAATTGATCGATTAAGCATGAGTAGCTAAAGTCAGGGTTATAGACTTGGTGGAAGTTTAAGAGATGGTGTGTGAAGTTTTCATAGAATGATCGTGGTTGTTTTGTTGAATCCATCCCTGATAGAACAAACTTTTCGATTTCTATCAATAGTAATGCTTCATTAATTTGTTTTTGGTTAGGTTCAACTTTCATGTTCACTTACCTGTAGTTGTTTAGGACTACATGAAGTGACTACTGTGTAATTAATTATATTTAGGCTAGATAAGCGATATGTTTCTTGAAATACTAAACTAGTATTAAGTTCTTAAGAACTATGTCATTACACCTAACCCAAACCTACTTTTCAAGGAAGAATATTCTCACATCTGATGCAGATTAATGTGTTTTCACCATGAAATGCTGAATCTTTTAATGCTTTAGGGTAGCGTCAAAGATGTCAAGTTATCCGATGCTAGTTAGGGTGCTTATCTCATAAATTGAGAGTCCCCAGCCTTCAGTCAATTTCTGGTTCTGTAATTATTTACCACGCTTAAAACTATGGAATATACTAACTTTAACCTTTTTTCTCTCTAGGGCTTCTTCCAGCACTTATTCTAGTGATAAGGCTATCTGAGTACTCTCGCTCATAGCTGTCCATAATATACAAATATGGAATCAATTGCGTATCCACGACTTTCCATTGGGGACTTTTACTTTCCAACAACCACACGCAATCGGTTGAAACATCCGATAATATAGGAATCTGTTTTATCAATATTTCCCAATCGTATTGTACATCTTCTTCTAATTTTTCAATTTCTTTAGCTAACTGCTCTTTTGCAATTCTCTCAAAACTTTCTTTCAGATATGCAAATTGATTTATTTTATTTTTATATACAGCTAATTTGTTCGCATCGAAAAACAAAATGACATCAGCTTGTAGAACATTCCCACTCATCTCTTTCCAAACATTAATGAAATCCAATAGCTCCGATATCTCACTTGATTGTCTTAATGTTTTAAATAGTGCTGTAAAGAACTTACCAAAAAAATCATGTCTTATAGATTCTCTATTGCAACAAAGTTCAATTTGAAATCGATAGATAACGATATCTGTCATTTTATATTTTGCTATACGCGCTCTATCTTTATCCGCCCTAGACCTTAAACTTTTAAGTTTGTTTTTAAATTCGTCAAAATTACGATATTGTGCCCCAACTTGTCTGGTTTTCCAGCCATTTCGAACAACTGCATCATATCGCCCTTGCAACCATGCATTCCTTAGTTCAAAAAGCAATCCGTTCATTTCTTTTATATTTTCTCCTGAAATATCAATTTCTAGAGAGTAGGTATCTCTTGCATAAGGTTTAAACTTGTCTTGTAGGAACGTAACAAAAATCTTTACAGCCGCTGTTAAATATTCATGATTGAATTTAGCAATTCTCTCGGATTTAGAAAGTAAGAACAAAAATTCCTTACCTACTGATGTTATTTTTTTCCAAAACTCTATTTTTGGATTTTCAAACGGTTCTTCAACAAATGCTGGCAGCGGTTTCAAAGCCATCACAAACATAAAATTTTCTATACGATATAAAAGCTCTAAATTCTGCTTTGGAAAGATCTCACTACAACTTTCATCAACAATCTTTCTTATATCTATTTTTTTTGAGTCTTGTCTTTTGACAGGAAATCCTTCATGGTAAAAATCCTCAAGAAGCTCTCTATTAGCTATTGATAGAGCTTTTAAATAATCATGTATGAAACCAAATTCTTTTCCTAGAACTAGTGGCTTAAGATCTCTTTGAACAAGATTATAAAAAGTTTTTGGTTGAAGTTCTTCATTCTTAACTCGCTCTCTATAACTTTCATAATGCCTTGTTCTCTGACCACTATAATTGTCACGATGAACCGTACCGGGTTTTTCGGAGAGATTTTTATTTAAGTTAGGCCACCTGACCTAACGGGCTCATCTTATCATAGTACATTGCTTCAAATTCAAATGGTGATACATAACCTAGAGCACTATGTACACGCTTTTTATTGAACCAATCCACCCAGTTTAATGTCGCAAGTTGTACATCTACCAAACCTTGCCAATCTGCTTTTAGATATTCA
>WNDP01000307.1 GCA_009912575.1 Acinetobacter bereziniae | reverse complement strand
TGTGTATTTACTAACTCTTCAAAGCAAACTTGTTGTGTACTTTGTCCAGCAGATTTGCTCTGACTTTTGATATTCTCTGCAACAGCAACAAACATATTTTTTGCTTTGCTAAAAATAATACGATAACAATTTTTATTCATTTCTAATGTTCCAAAAAGTTTTCTGATTAATATGAAAAATTTAAACTAAAGCCAGTAACCCATTCTTTTTTAATGACCTTAGGTGCCTCAATACCATGCCCTACAAAGGTATCTAGATAGATACCTTTAAAATAACTGCGTGTACCCAATACACTTCCAATTAGATGACGTTGTTCAGAATAACTATTCCGTCCATTGACCCACCCTTGATCGATAGCTGCATAAAACTGAGTGGCAGGAATAGGCGAATTCCAACTCAACTCTTGTTGTAAATAATGACCATTATCACCAGACAGCATCACCTCACCATCAAAGCCTCGAACACTGTAGCGCCCACCAATATAAAAACGATCTTGAGGAACTAAAATTTTGGGTGCAAATTGTCCACGCCAATTTAAGCGGTATTGGACAGGTTGATTCCGAATATTAAAAGGCTGGGAGTAGCGAAGCTCAGCACTCCAAATCGGAGCACGGGCATATCCTTCTGCAGAAAGAAGGATTTGCTTTTTTGTCACAGGATCATAAGTGGTAATCCTTTCCTCTGGGGCCGATTGTGCATTCAATGCCCCTGTACCTCGTCTGTAATCAAGGTTCAAATCGAGTAATGCATTGCCAATATATTGGCGATGTTGAATACCTGCATTCCATCCTGCAGTTTGTCTATGCATCACATCAACTTCGTTATTTTCGATAAAAGTTTGATTCTTTTTATGATAGCCTTTGGTATAAATGCTGGTTTTATGCTGTGCACCACGGCTAATCATACGTGACAGTGTCAAATTGCTTTGTTTGGTTTTACCACTATATAAAATTGGCCCATAGAACCCAGCCACATTTTGTTCATAGTTATATTCATTATGAGTGGCTGAGAATTCATAATTTCGAAATGGAATTGAATAGCTGAGATAAAAGCTTCGGTTAAAATCTTTTTTCCAATCATCGAGTGAATGACTCAAATTAATATTAAGAGAATCATTTAAATTCAATGGATTGTTTAAGCCAATCCCTAAACTACCGATATATTTACCAGTATCTTTTGATCCTGAATTATCAATATTTAAGTTCAATCCTATTTTTTTATAAGGTCTTGAAGTCACAATAAGATCACTATAGCCAACCAGCTCTTTACCATCTTGAGCTACAGCGGGTTCTATTTTAATATCCACATCGCGATTTGATGTACGTTTTAGATTTTCTAAACCCTGATCAATTTTTTTAAGATTTAAGATTTCATGATTTTTTATCGGTAATGCAGTGAATATCTCAATTTTATTTACAGATTTATCCTTAGAGATAATTTGATGAACTCGCCCTACATGTATATTTAAAACCAAATTTCCTTGAGTCAAATCTTGTGGATTGACCACAATTTGCGTGGTAATTAATCCTTGTTTGATTAGCTCGTTTTGGGCATATTTCACCAGATTTTGTAGGCTTTGATTACCAATGCATTGCCCAACAACAAACTTAGGCTGGTTTAAATCATAAAACAAACCATTGAAAATATTTTGATTCTTACTTTGCAGGGGGTCATTAATGATGAATTGGAGCTGTTTTATTTCAAAACATGGTGTTTCAGCAACAACAACATGATCACGACCGAGTTTTTCAATTTTTTGTTGTGGGGCTACTAATATATTTTCATTGTTTAACTTTTTTTCGAGTTCATTTAACCGTTGATCTTGACGAATGATTTCTGGTGTTAAATCCACGATACCAGAAGTTGAAGAAATATCTGCAGCGTATAAAAAACTTGGGTAAGCGTAAACCAATGGTAAAAAAAATAACTTTTTAATTTTAAGCGTTTTCATAGTGATCAAAAAAAAAATTTATCGTTAGATTAGCTACACGAATATACAATTATTTATCAATAATTCACAATATGTACATAATTATTTTTTGAAATTGTTAAGATAAAATACAACCATTTGAAATATAAATATTTTATTTTAATAAATACTGTTTTAATTCTATTTACCTTAGTCACTTCATTTATACTATTTAAGTTAATTAAATAAATGAATCTTTTTGGTGCAATTAAAATACAAAGCGAACTTGTTTTGTGCATTTTATATTTAAAAATATTAATACGCTGATGTTTAGATAAAAAAATACCCATGGATTATATTACATGGGTATATAAGAGGGATTAAAAAATGCTCATGTTTTGGGGAAACCATGAGCACATAAAGTTTGAAATAATTAACATTAATTTGATATTGGTATAATTGAATCACATTTACAATATTTACTTTGAATTTAAATCAAAATAATATTAAGTAAAATAGCTAAATAACTCATGTTGGTTTCCTATTTAGCACAAGAATTATAGCCCTAAGCACAATGCTTTAAGTTTTAAAACTACCTTTTAAAACACATAATTAAATTTTAATTAAAAAGCGTGGTAAACCACGCTCATAATCTCCAAAAATATTAGCTACTTTCAGAAAGGCTCATTGCAGCTGAAAATTCTTGCCTATTTATTTGCCAATAATCTAAAAGGCAATACAAATATCCTTTAATATCAAGTATATCTGGTAAAGTTGGATTTTTAGACTGCATAGCCATTTGCTCTAATGTCTTTGCAAACTGAAACATATGATTAATATTTTCAGTTTTAGCAAAATATTCAGCCAAGATATTTACAGGAAGATTTGATACATCATTGTCAAACCTTTGTTTTAAAAGTCTAGCATGAACATCTCCACCCTCTACATATTGAGTGATCATATTCATTGAAAACTTAATTAAATCATTCGTGCCTGCAACCCCCCTATCACCGAAAAGGAATCCTTCTTTGAGTTTTTCAATTCTCTCATGAGGGTCAAGAAAAGAAATTTCTCTCATGCAAAAATCTATTCCTAAAGCTAAGTAAGAAGAGATCAAATATAAGCATCTAATAGCTGTATATCTTTCTCTAGTTAAAACTAATTGAGCAAAGAATTTTCCTTCAGCAAGCCATGAATTACAGGAATCAAAATTAATTGGTTTAGATAAAATAGATTTACAGTATTTCATCCTGCTTTTCCAATCCCCATCTACTTTTTGTAGTTCATATGAATCTATTAAATTTAATAGCTGCTCTTCAAAAAGTCTTTCCTCACTTAGACTTTGATTTCTAACCAGTTTTGATAAAAACTTTCCATCTAATACCATTACATCTTGTTTCTTTGCAAAAGTCTTAATAAGCGGTCTAGAATCAGTTGTAGCAACAATAGCTTTATTGAACCGTACCATGTTTGTCGGAGACTCAACATTCTGAGAAACTACTCCGATGAAAAAATCAAACTATACCCCTGAAATCAAAGAAAGAGCGGTTCAACTTGTTATTGAATCCGAAAAAGATTATCCATCGAATTGGGCTGCAATCACTGCTATTGCTCCCAAGATAGGTTGTACCCCTGAAACACTGCGTGTTTGGCATCAAAAATATTTGGATCAACAAAATCCAGTTAAAGTACAGCATCTTTCAGATCAAGAACGTATAAAACAACTGGAACGTGAAAATAAAGAACTGCAACGCGCTA
>WNDP01000306.1 GCA_009912575.1 Acinetobacter bereziniae | reverse complement strand
TGCATAAAAGCTAGATGTTGCCTAAGCTCCCCTATTTTTACTAGATTTGTGCAGTTTAACATAGCTCGTGAGTTCACTTCTGAATAATCAACCAGTATCTCTTTGAATTCGTTCAAATGTTGGGCGTAATACAAAGCTGCTTTAAGCCATGTGCCCCATCTCGTTAAAACGGGTTCCGGAGGCAAAAATATTGTTGGAAATTTTTCTTTAATATGTTGCACTCGCTTTACAAATTTCTTTTTGCCATTGGAAATCAATTTATTCACTAGAGGAAACTAAGTTCGAATTGTTTCAGCCACCCTGTTGAATCCATGTGCAAGACACGTCACGTGAATTAAAGTTTCATAAAATATCTTTAAATTTGAAGAGGCTTTCAGTCAGAAACCATTAGCAAAATTTTGTCGTGAGGAACAGAGTTTGGAAAATAAAAAAAAGTTACACTGTCATTAACAAATCTTTTAATTGTGTTTGAATTAGTTTTTGGCAATTCTTTGCAGCTAACAACGTTAGGTTTTGTAACCAAATATTTTTATTTTTATGGGTTTTCACTTACGTCTTGTTTCTACTATAAAAAGTTTATTTGAAGAGTTTTGTATATATAAATCTAGGTACTTTAACATTAGATAAGATGTCGATGGCATTCTTTGATCCAGTTTTGCTGAATTAATCTTTTGTCGTGAAAATCAAGCTATTTGTTTATTATGATACTGATACGTATGGTATTCAAGCCCAGCCGATGATGTCATGGGACGATCAGATGAAAAATTATTACTAAATTATATTTGTTGTGATTTATCCAATAAAAGCATTTAACTAAAAATACATAATTATCGTAAAAAATTTCGGTCTAAATCAAAAAAAGCATAATATATGCATTTAAGCCTCAAAAAAGCATAACATATGCATCTAAGCTTAAAAATACAAAAAAAGCAAAAAAAGCATTATCAAATTAGGGTTGGTTAATGTAGAATTTTAAGACAAATCGTCTAGTCTTATTGTTTTAAAGCTGCTTTCAATTCTCACAAAAAGCATTATTTCTATAAATCCGCACTCTACATATGGCTGAGCAACATTTAAGCAGAAAAATGATTTTTAAATCATTTGGGGTATTGGTTATTTTATCTGGTTTTTTTATACCAGAAGTTGCAAAAACATTTATATTTGATGCCATATTTGAACAGTAGACAGCTACGTTATCTAACATTGAATAAGTTAAAATGTAAAACAAAAATTGAACATATTCTCTTTGATATTAATAAGTTTTAAAATAAAACAACCAAAACACCAACATGTCGTCTTCCAGTTGTTCTTGTTTGGAAAAATCGAAACACAACAAAACAAATTAGAAACATTGTTTACACCAAACGGACTGCTGTGTTCTAGTTTTGTTCCATAGTGTCAGTCCATTAACATCAGAGACACAGTTTGAAAACAGCAGAAACGAAGTTGGTTTTAAGCACCTATTTTACGCAAAACAATATGTTTAGACAAGAAGATTTTCTTTTCTTGGTATGTGGTTCGATTTTATTACAGTCTTTGAAAAAGTAAGTAACAAAGATTCAATAAATAAGATAATTATTATTATGTTTTAAATATAAATTCTTAGGTACTTATTTTTGTTTTTTATTATTGTAAACCAAAATGAAAGGCATCATATTTACAACGTACTCCACAAATATTTACTAAATAAAAGATATCAACGATTATTATTATTATTATTATTAGAATTAACAAGTTTTGCAAGACTACTTATTATTATTAATAATAAGTTTTAAATTATAAGGAAATAATTATTATCGATGCAATAATTATAATACAATATCTGTATTACTATTTTCAAGTAATATTTTAAAGAAAATTAAAAATTGTAAAAGTCACAAAATTAAGAACACTTTTTGCTTTTCAGTTTTCTACTCTACTCTTTACTCTTGATAACAAAACTTTTTCTAAATTAATGCAAAAATTTAATTAATAAAGAAGCAACAGGAAAATGTTCATTTGCGAAACTATGATTTCTTTTAAATGATTTCTGTATTTCTTAAAAAGATATTTATTTATTTAATTTAGTTTTTCAGTTTTAGCTACAATTTTTGGAACTTAAATAACCACGATTTCAATACACTTTCAACTGAATCTGAGACCAAAAACCGTTCTGTTCAGACCAAACTGAAACTTGCCAAAACACTTTGATGTTGACATTTTGAATCGGGACGCCGAAAACAAAACAGCAACAGTAGACAAAACCAAAAAATTTTCTTCTTACCATATACAAATAATTTTTCGTTAACATTTTTCAGATTAAACTGCATTTTAAAGAGATGTTAAGAAGAAAATTACAACAAAACATCCGTTGTTCATGACTGAAGAGATCAAATGAAATCGAAACCACTAGTGGTCTTATGATATGGAGTCGTTTTCTTGTTACCATTCTCTAATCAAAAAAACATAAATTCTTCACTTATTATTAAAATATGAGGCTAACTTTTCCCAAAATAAATCAACGAGAAAAATAAAAATTCTGAAATTATAAGAAAAATGATTTTCCTGAATACATATATCCCATGCAGACAAAAATAAGTCAATTTTCAATTTAATTCAGAAAATAAAAAAGTACTCGTTTTTGACTGACTTTTCCTAAACTTCAAAATAATTTTTCTTTAACATTTTTCAGATTAAACTGCATTTTAAAGAGATGTTAAGAAGAAAATTACAACAGAACATCCGTTGTTCATGACTGAAGAGATCAAATGAGATCGAAACCACTAGTGGTCTCATGATATGGAGTCGTTTTCTTGTTAACATTCTCTAATCAAGAAAATAAAATTCTTCACTTATATATATTATATATACTACAGTATATAGATGAGATCGCTATAGTATATATAATGCTACCTCAAGAATATACTATAGCTATTTCATCAATAAAATGACAATAATTTGTTGTAGTATATATAATATATATAAATATATATTGTCATTTTATTGATGAAATAACTCTAGTATATATAGTGTAATATCAATAATATATTTTGAAGAAAAGTATTTTTTCTTCAAAAGCATTTACTTATAAGTTTTTGAATTCAATTACAAAATAATACGACGACAGTTCTATCTTTATTAAAATTTGCAAATATACAGACTGGAATCGGGCGATTGATAGGTGCAAATCCCATGAGAAATAAGAAGAAAGACCAAACGCTGATGCTATCTATATACTGCAAAGAGAAATATAAAAACTAGACGTGTAGAGGCTGTGCTAACACGTGCAGCTGTGTTGCAACGCTGACAATTGAATTAAGGAAGGTCAACACGGAAAGCCTCTACACGTCTATGTTTTATATCTCTCTTTGCAGCATGTAGATAGCATCAGCGTCTGTATATGATATATAATTAATCTATAATAAGAAAAACCTACCTATGTAATAATACCATGATAAAATGATATTGTGTAAAAAAAAAATTCGCTTACCTGAACAGAAAATGGGTAATATATGACTCTTTTTGAGGGATGAAAATGCCTTTTTGTTTCCCTCTTATGTCATAATGACAACCTATCGTATCAAAATATATTCACACATACCACATTTACGAACTAAAAGATGAACTAAATGCAAAGCAGCTCCCTTTCTGTTCTAAAAATGCGTTATTTTGTTTGTAACAATGTACCG
>WNDP01000305.1 GCA_009912575.1 Acinetobacter bereziniae | reverse complement strand
TTTGCAAGACGTTCAAAATCTTGTCTCAAAATGGGTTTGAGTAATTGATGAAATACGGTATTCTGATGTGACAAAACCTGAGTCCTTATAGTTGAAGTGTTTGTTCGCACTTATATTTTAACTATTTAGACTCAGGTTTTTTTATTTAATTTAAACTATGGGACAGTAGTGATATAGAGGATAATATTTTCATGAAATTTAAATATATTATTCGCAAAATAAAATATTTTAAAACTGCAATCAAAAACAATAAAGATGATTTAATTTTTTAATAGAAGTTCGAAAAAGGATGGTACAAAACCAAATGAGAATTGTTTGCCAAGCAATTGATTGCAGTCAATAATCATTCAATAAGTGACATTATTTAGAAAAATCTGACGCTTATATACTTTGGAGATCAAATAAACAGCATGGAAAATAAATCTGATTTAAATTAGAAAAACATATTTACAAGTGAATAAAAAAAGATAGAATTGAAACCAAAGTGTGAAATATATCAAATAATTCACCCACACCAAAAAGCCCCAAAATGGTGCTTTATCAGTGAGTTAAAAATAGAAATTTATGGGGTTTTCTTGAATATGCTGGATATAAACAAATCTCGAAAAGTACCAGATGATTTTGTGGAATACGCTGAAAAACAAATTAGGCAATTGCTCAATGCAGTCAGTGGTGTTGAGTTTGTGATGCTTTGTACTTCTGATGGTTTTGAAATTGCTTTAGTCAATAAGAAAAATATCAGTAACTCTGGAAAGATTGCAGCAGTCAGTAGCTCAATTCTAGCTATGGTTACCGCTTTTGTATCAGAGATTAATCTTGTTGGATGTCAAACAATTACTTTAGATGCCGAGAATGGAAAAGCATTATTGACAGCTATTCCGCATCCGACCCATCCGTTGGTTCTTGTTGCGATGACAAATAAAGAAATCTTATTGGGTCAAATGTTATATGAGGTAAAATCAACCTCCGAATTACTCATGAAAAATATCTAATCTGTTATAGCGCAAATTGTTGCTTGAACGGTATTTTTTATACAAAACGAGATGTTTATCAAATATTGAAATCATGTTTTGATAATTGTTGAATTTAATCGCAAGTTTTATATAGTCAAAAGCCTAATTTATTTTAAATTACGCTTGAATAATTAATATTTTTTATGCTATTAAAATAAGCGTGGAAAATAATTAATTAAAATTGATTATCGAATAAAATTAAAATAGGTATTCAAAGAAGAATACTAATTTTATCCATGTTAACTAGAGGTGATTATCTTTAGTTAAATCGTAAAGTGTTTTAGTAAAGCAAAATAAAAATTGAATTACTAAAGCAAACAACAATGTCAAATAGAAACGGGGATGCTCATGGCTCGTATTACACTAGATCAATTAACAGATATCGATGGTTTCGTTTGTGCTGCATTAGTAGACAGCGAAAGCGGTTTATCTTTGGCGACTGCTGGTGCAGGTTTGGACTTAGAATTGGCAGCAGCAGGTAATACTGAAGTTGTTCGTGCTAAGCGTAAAGTTGCGAAAGCTTTAAAACTTGATGATGTAATTGAAGATATTTTGATTACTTTAGGTAAGCAATATCATTTAATCCGTCCATTAGATTCAAATGAAAATTTATTCCTTTATCTTGTTTTAGATCGCTCTAAATCAAACTTGGCTATGGCTCGTCACGAGTTAAAAGCATTTGAAAAAGGTTTAGACTTTTCTTAATTTATCATTGAAAAGTATATAGAAAACTCGTCTGCGGACGAGTTTTTTGTTTGAGGATCATGTATAACTAAAGAAGTGTAAACAATGGTGCTGAAAATACATGTTAAATGCTGGAATTTATAAACACTACAAAGGAAATTTATATCAAGTTTTGCATGTTGCGACACATAGTGAAACACGAGAAAAGTTAGTGGTCTATCAATGTTTATATGGAGATTATTCAATATGGGTAAGACCTTATGAGATGTTTGTAGAACAAGTCACTTTGGAAAATGGTCAATCCATACCAAGATTTGAGTTTTTACATAACGTCTAGATTGTGCCAACTTATGGCTTAGTCGCTTGAGAATGAAGCGACTTTATCGCTTATGCAGTGATGCTATAAAAGTTATGTATTGTCATTGGAATGACGTAAATAATTGAAATAATAACAATGATAGTGAAGAGGAAGTGCTAAGTATGAGTTTGAGTAACCCATTTTTGCAACGACTGAATGAACTATATCAGTCTTTTATCAAGTTTGATGCGACTCAATGTGATCGTATCAAACGATATCGTAACATTGAACCAGAGTCTGCACTATTTCTTGCCATGCAAGTTCGGATTCAACAAGCAAAAACAATTTTAGAAATAGGAACTTCCACAGGGTATTCGACATTATGGCTTGCTGATGCAGCGCAAGTGACAGGAGCAAGAGTCACAACACTTGAGATTGACGAACAGCGAACATTACAAGCAAAACATTATGCCCAAGAGTTGCAACTGGATCATATTATTGATTTTTGGGTTGGTGATGCGCAAGATTATTTAAAACAATGTCATGAAAAATATGATTTTATTTTACTTGATGCTGAGCGGGATGCCTATCTGAATTATTGGGTGTTTTTACAAGAGATGATTGCAAATCAAGGGGGCGTATTGATCGTAGATAATGTGATTTCACATGCGGCTGAAGTAAAAAGCTTTATCGATGAAGTCAAGCGGGATACAAGATTTATGACAACAACATTATCTGTTGGCGCTGGGCTTTTTATTGTGACCTATAAAAACTAATGATTTGGTTTGTGATCAGGGAGCGTTCTCCCTGACTTTGTGCTGAAGAGACTATTCTAAAAATCATAAAATAGAAAGCCGTTTAAAATGTACGTCGTACTCTAAATATTTGTGCACAAAAGCCGTTTTATCACTACATCGCAGTAAATTGTCATATATAAATTCTGGTACAGGATGATAAAGTTCACCAGAACCATTGTTATAAAAAATTTTTAAATACCGTGAAGAAGCATTGTACTTCCAAGAAGTCACGGTAATCATTGATCCCATAAGCAACCCCTTAAACTTTTGATTGTTTTACAGAAAAAATATCTCTGCATCATTTGAAATTAGTCTATTCACTTCTAGAAAAGTATAGTGGTTTTGTAAAAATGCTGAGGATTTTTCTGATAAGCTTATGCGAAAGATGAAAATTCAAAGTTTTGAAAGAGATATCTAAGTTATTTGTAAGGCATTGAAAAATATATTTTTTTAAATCATGGGGATGCAATGATACTTGCGATAGATGTTGCTTATAGTGGATCGAGTGCCCAAGTTGCTGGAGGTGTATTTGATGCATGGGATGCAACTGATTTATTCAAGCAATATAGAATTTCCTTAGATCACATGATGGACTATGAGTCTGGGCAATTTTATAAGCGTGAATTGCCTTGTATTCAGGCTTTATTGGCACAAATTACAGAGCATGTTGATATGATTATTATTGATGGCTGTATCTAGGGGATGAGCAAAAAGCGGGTTTGGGGCACTACTGTCCCATAGTTTAAATTAAATAAAAAAACCTGAGTCTAAATAGTTAAAATATAAGTGCGAACAAACACTTCAACTATAAGGACTCAGGTTTTGTCACATCAGAATACCGTATTTCATCAATTACTCAAACCCATTTTGAGACAAGATTTTGAACGTCTTGCAAA
>WNDP01000304.1 GCA_009912575.1 Acinetobacter bereziniae | reverse complement strand
GATGGTTATATTGGTGGTTTTGGGTCTTGGTGATCCCCATTGAAGCGATTGCAGGTGCAGAAATTTTACATGCTTGGTTTCCACAAGTCTCCAGTGCGATCTATGCTTTTGGATTTATTATCTTACTAAGTCTTGCAAATTTCTTTAGCACGAAAAGTTTTGGCGAATTTGAGTTCTGGTTTGCTTTAATCAAAGTGATTGCGATCTTATTGTTTATTGTGATTGGTGCAACAGCAGTATTTGGACTTTGGCCTTTGGCTCGTGATGTAAGTGGCGTGGGAAATTTATTTTCCAATGGTGGGTTTATGCCTCATGGCATGGGGGGAGTGCTCTCAGCGATCTTAATCTCAGCATTTTCATTTTTTGGCGTTGAGACTCTTTCCATTGCCGCAGCGGAGTCAAAAAATCCACAGGAAAAAATTAAACGTGCGACCAATTTGGTACTTTATCGCATTATCTTATTCTTTGTTGTCTCAATCTTTCTGGCTGTTGCTTTGGTCGATTGGCGTTCACCAGATTTACAAAAGTTAGGTACTTTTCAGTATGTTCTGGTAAGCCTAAATGTTCCTCAAACCAAACTAATTATGGATATTGTGGTATTTATTGCGGTAGCGAGTTGTATGAATGCAGCGGTTTATACTTCTTCACGGATGTTGTTTGCTTTAGGAGCACGCCAAGAAGCACCGAGACTGGTCACCAAAATTAATGGTTCAGGTGTACCGACGATTGCTGTATTTGCTTCGACTTTTATCGGGTTGATCTGTTGTGCTGTGAATTATATGTTCCCAGGCCAAGTTTTTGGTTTCTTACTGTCAACTACAGGCTCTATTGCTTTGGTGGTTTATTTGGTGATCGCTGTTTCGCAATTACGTTCACGACATCAACTGGAAAGAATGGGTACGCAGATTAGTTTTAAAATGTGGATGTTCCCTTGGCTGACTTGGTTTGTGATTATCGTGATCATGAGTGTGTTGTCTTATATGTTTTTATCAACTCAGTACAGTTATGAAACGACCTTGTCTTTGGGGGTAACCTCTATCGTGGTGATTTGTGGTTTGCTGGTGACCCGTAAGAATAAAACAACCAAAAGTGTACATTTAGATTAAAGAATTAAATTGATTCTCAAAGCGTGAATCTGAAAAGCCTTCCAATGCCATGAAGGCTATTCAACGATACCAATAAAATTTAAAAGTTGTTTATTGTTGCCTTTTGATGCAAAAGGCAAGGTATAGAAACAAATACGGAGAAGCTTCACTCAGATTTATCCACTTTGGAATAGTAATATTCAGCCGATAAAGTGGATAAATTTTAATTAAAACATAATTTTTTCTTTACTCGTTTAGGTGAATCTTATTTTAAGCCTTCAATCAAGTATTGACCAAAGCATGGATATGTTGAGGGAAATCTGCTTCAGCACCTGCAGCATTCACGTGGTCAAAATATTGATACCAACCACTGTCACGAATACCATCAAGGAGTGCTTCGCGCACTTGTGGATTGGAAAAACGCCAAATTCCTAAATATTGATGAGCTGTACTTTGGTCGATTGGAGAAATGGTTTCCGTCAGAGTCAAAACTTCAACACCCATACTTGATAAGTTTCCTAAAGCCTCGCCAACTTTAGTCAGATATTCCATTCGTTGTTCATTTGGAAGAGTCTGCCAAGTGGTATTTGGTGTATATAATTCAACGAGATAATGATACATATCTTTTTTCCTTTCTTCGGTGGTTTTAAAATTTTAATTGTGCGTGATTTGATTTTGATGTTTTAAGTTTCTTTTTTATGAATCAAGTTTTGAGAAACTTTCTCCAAAAGTGCAGTAAGTTGTATGCGTTCTTGTAAGCTTAAGTTGCTAAAAAATTGGGCAATCCAACGGCTATGTTGTTCAAATACGGTCTTTGCTGTGTGTTTGCCTTTGTCCGTGAGATGAATTTGCAAAGCACGACGATCTTCATGATCTGCAATACGTGCAATGAGCCCGTCTCGTTCTAATCCATCTAATAAACCCGTCACAGTTGCACGAGTAATTCCTGCTTTATCAGCAATATCTTTTGGAGCTAAACCTTGAGGTGCTGCTTCTAATAAGAATAGAACAATAAAACGACCTTCAGTTAAACCATGCGGAGCAAGTTGTATTGCACAGTCATGGTCAATCAAAGAAGCAAGGGATAGTGTTTGAAAACATAGCTGTATGCATTCAATATTCGCAATGTTTTGTTTAGTTGCCTCACCCAACAGGGCTTGGTATTTTTGTTCAAGCTTCATTTTATTAGTTACCATATAGTATGGTGGCTAACTATAAATATTCTATTGAATACTGTCAATCCTATTGAAACTTAATTAAATAAAACGAGTCAAAAAATATGAATGAAACAATTGGATTTTTTACATGAATGATAAATTTTAAAATAGTATTTTTTACGCTTTTTATAAAGATTTTTTTGATAATTAAATTTTTTATGATTGAGAAAATATAGAGAATTGGATTGTATTTTAACTCTCATTTTTTGAGGATGCATGGGGCATTCAAAATATAGATAAAACTAAATGTATCGAAAGCAATCAAGAATTTTGGTATTGAATGCTTAAAAAAATGACAGAATATTTTACTTCTAAAATGAATAAACGATCGAGGAGTTTGCTTGAAAGCTATTAACAACGATATATTTATTCTAATGTTTATCTATCAGGTGCTCTTGGAGAGATATTATAAGTTTAAAAAACATCAAGGGTTAATTCACATTAAAACATTTCTAAATTTTTTTAAACCAGTGAAATATGCATGATTAAAAGTTTCTTTTTAGCGTAAAATCATTAGAAATTTAAATGACAATGATTATAATTGCGATTAAATTTTTCTGGCTGTTGTTTAATGCAATTTAATAAATCCTCCCTGACATTTTCTGTGCTTGCCATTATGGCAAGTAGTTCCTATGCACAAACTGAAGTTGGTGTTGAACAGCAAGCAGACACTCAAAAATTACCCACCATTACGGTTCAAGCAGAAAATAATCAACAACCTTATGCAGCTAAAACAGCAAATGCTGTTTTAAGATCGAATGCACCTTTATTTGAAACAGCTCAGTCGATTAGTGCAATCGGTCAGCAACAGATTGAACAAAAGCAAGCAAAAACCGTTGCGGAGGCATTAGAAGGTGTCGCAGGGGTGACATCAGGACAATATGGTCGTCGTGGGTGGGATGACTTTATTATTCGTGGGCAGATTTCAAGTTCGCAAACTTTTATTGATGGTCTGCGGATACAGGCATCCGATAATGTTTTGCGTGCTGAAGATATTTCAGGTTTAGAATCCATCGAAGTGGTTAAAGGACCAACTTCCGTGGGCTTTGGGCTCGCCTTGCCCGGAGGACTGGTAAATTTAACCACCAAGCGCCCACAAGCTGAAACTGCCTCTAAAGGAACATTGAGTTATGGAAGTTATGGTTTAAAAGAAGGTACATTTGATCTTAACTATGCACCGAATAATAGTGCTAATGGTGCTTTTCGAGTTGTTGGACGAGTATCAGATCAGGATGATCCTACTGATCATGTTTATTTTAAAAATCAATATATTGCACCATCTTATAATTTTGACTTAGGTGATAAAAACGATCTTTCGGTTATTGCAAGCTATCAACATCGTGAATATATCCGTCAACAAGGCATTCCTTATAGCAAGGGCAATTATAAAAATTATCCTTCAAGCTTATTTTTTGGTGAACCTGACCATGGTT
>WNDP01000303.1 GCA_009912575.1 Acinetobacter bereziniae | reverse complement strand
TTAAAGCAGATGGAGGGATAAGTGTGCAGATACCTGTGGGTGAAAATGATCAGAATAAAGTAGAAATTAGAAATGAAATATTAAGATTAGCAAACCAACCAGGTAATCAATATCTCAAAGACTTTGTTAACCGCAATGATGTTGACTGGAATAAGATAATTTTAGCCCAAAAAGACTGGGATTATAAATCACAAGGTTTAACAGGTGTTGGTGCAGCAATTATTGTAATTATTGTAACAGTCTTAACATCTGGAGCAGGTACAGGAGCTGCAACATCTATAGCAGGTGCAACTGGAAGTACAGCATTAGGGGCTGGAGCTGGTGCAGCAGTTTCAACTATTGCATCGCAGGCGAGTATAAGCCTCATTAATAATGGTGGTGATATTGGAAAAACTCTTAAAGATTTAGGAAGTAAGGAATCTGTTAAAGGACTTGTTACTTCGGTAGTTACAGCTGGGTTATTAAAGCAAGTAGGTACTACACTTGGCTTGAAACCAGAAAGTGCTCTATTACCAGATCGAATAATTAATAATTTTACGAATTCTGTTGGATCAACTTTAATTCAAACTGCAATTAATGGGGGTGACTTAGGTGATAATATTGAACAAGCATTACTTTCAGGTCTGGCAGGAGTTTTGCAAGGTCAAATGGCATATGAAGTAAAAGATTTAATGGATGTTAATTATCTTTTACATAAATTAGCTCATGCAGCAGTTGGGTGTGTTGCAGGTGCTATACAAAATCAATGTGAATCTGGTGCAATTGGTGCAGCTGTTGGCGAAATTGTAGCAGAAAAATTATTAGATGGTAGAAATCCTACATTTATATCAGACCAAGAAAAACTGAAAATTGAGAGTTATAGTAAATTAATTGCTGGAACTGTTTCAGCGTATGCTGGTTATGATGTGAACATTGCTGCAAATAGTGCATCAATAGCTGTCGTAAACAATGCTTTGAAAGATAGAGTTCTAAAAAGATTCGAGGAAGGTCGTAAATATCTTGATGATAAGTCAAAAGGAGCTTTGGATTCCATGGTGGCTGCTTATAAAAAAGGAGATGTAAAAGCAGCACAAAAGTTCAAAGATGAATTAGATGAAGCAATAGGAGCTTGGGCTTCTTCACCCACAGGATATAGTATATTAGGTGTGAATCCAAAAGCAGCTGTAGGAGCATTGACTTATGCTGTAAGTGAGTTAGTTATACCAATTAATGTTACAGAAGTAATACCAGTGGGGAAGCTTAAAAAAGCATATACAGCTATTAATAAAGTTGAAAAAGGAAGTATAATAGTTCTTGAAAAGGCTACACCAGATGTAAATGAATTAAGAGCTGGCGTTGCTTTGGCTGATAGTGGCTATAATATTCAACATCTTCCGACTGCATCTCAATTAGGTATTCAAAATCAACGAACTTCAGATTTACTAGTCGAAGGCTTAGGAAGAGTTGATGTTATAACCCCTATCACAAATCGTCAGGATAACATAATTACTGGCATAACTAAGAAAAATACTCAAGCTACAACTGTATTAGTACAAAAGAATCTTAGTCAAGATGAAATGACGACTATAACGAATAGAATTTGGGGTAAAAAAGATGGTGAGGGTAAAAATATTAATCTTATAATTTTCCAAGATGAATCTGGAAAATTATATCAATTTAAACGACCTTAAGGAAAAAATATGCCAAAATTTTCATGTATATGTGGAAATGTTATTAATTTATCTACAGGAGCTTCAAGTTCCGAGAGAGTTTTAATATTAGAAAATCAAATGAATTTAGTAAGTGAATATTTAGAGCAAGATGATCTAACTAATGAAAAGTATTTAGACACTTTGTTACATAAAGCACACTATGTTGTTTTTTGTGAAGTTTGCAAAGGTATTCATCTTGATAACGGAGATGGAACCTATACAAATTATATGAAATACAATTAGGCTATTGTGTGGGGGTACTAGTTAAGGTTTAAATTGTGAAAATTGAGACTTCTACTGACGCTATCTCCATCATAATATTCTTGTTATAAATATCATTGTTAAAAAAAGGGGCTGTCACAAAATTTGGCACAAATAATAAAATCTAATAGAAACTATTAGATTTTACTTTTTGATAAATAAAGAATTAAACTTAAATAGAAGCGGATTTGTTGCACAAACTTATCTCTAAAGGCTTATTCCACAATATAATTTTTTCAAATGAACAAGCCTACACCTAGAATTTACCGTCCGTTGCCCCCACTTTTTTAACACATATGTAAGCATCTGACAAAACCCATTATGTAAGCCATTAATTACATTCTGAAGAGTTGGTCAGTCTCAAGGAGATAGTCAGTTGTATCAATTGATTTTGCTAGTAATATTCGCACAGGTTTCACGACCAACTCTAGAATAGTGATATAATCTCCAACATTGTTTACTGCATTTTGGCAGTTTAATTTCTGAATTACGCTAATTTTACGCCAATATACACTTAAGTATTTGATTTGTTATTGTGTTTTAGTGCCCAAATTAAGCGAGTGAGCGAGACAAGTTAATGAGCGATATGAGAAACGATGATCCGAATTTTGACGTAATGGGCAATTTTGATCATGGTTTGACTTTGGCATTAAGTAAAGGACGTATTCTAAAAGAAACACTTCCCTTACTTGAAACTGCTGGTATTAACTTATTAGAAGATCCAGATAAATCCCGTAAGTTAATCTTTCCAACTACACATAAACAAGTCCGTATTTTGATTTTACGTGCTTCTGATGTGCCGACTTATGTTGAAAATGGTGCCGCAGATATAGGTGTGGCGGGCAAAGATGTATTGATGGAACATGGTGCTCAGAATGTTTATGAGCCTTTGGATCTAAAAATTGCCAATTGTAAGTTAATGACTGCTGGTAAAGTGGGCATGGTACGTCCTAAAGGGCGTTTAAAAATTGCCACAAAATATGTCAATTTAACTCGTCAGTACTATGCAAGCCTAGGTGAACAAGTTGATGTAATTAAGCTTTATGGCTCAATGGAATTGGCACCTTTAGTTGGTTTAGGTGACTACATTGTAGACGTTGTTGATACAGGTAACACTTTACGTGCCAATGGTTTAGAGCCTTTGGAAGAAATTTGCAAAGTGTCTTCACGTTTGATTGTAAATAAAGCAAGCTTTAAGCGTAAGCAAACTTTATTAAATCCTATTCTTGCTCAGCTTGAAAAAGCAGTGGAAGAGCGTGAGCAGAAAAAGTAAGCATCCTAAATGCAATGTTAAATAAGAAACCGCTCAATTAGAGCGGTTTTTTTAACTAGGTTGCTTTTGGGCGTATATGTATATATTTGGATGGTAATTTTAAGTAATGTAATATTTTGTAAAATATGAAATTTATCTAAAAGCTATGGCGAAAAATTGATATAAATACAAAGTTTGCAATGCCATTCCAACTTTAAGTATTTCAATAGATTTTCATAGGTAATACTTCAGCCCACACCTCAAAATAAAGAAGTAAATTGATTGGTAGAGTGGTTATGATACAGGCTAGTATAGAATACTTATTTTTAATTGTATTAGTTCAGATCTGATCAGACATTGATCTTGAAAAAGAGAAAGTTACCCGTTTTGATAAAGGTGTCGAATCTTAATCAAACAAAGGTAACTTTCTTATGTTGCATACTAACAATCAAATCATTAAACACAAAGTAGGCTTACTCAATTTAGCTGAAGAACTTCAGAATGTATCCAGAGCTTGTAAAGTCATGGGTGTC
>WNDP01000302.1 GCA_009912575.1 Acinetobacter bereziniae | reverse complement strand
CAGGGTAACGTGGCTCTTGATAATTTAAATTGAGTTTTTGCGTTTGCTCTTTCCAATTGAGATGTTCAAATACATCGCGTGCAATACGAATTCCATCTGCATCATTTTCAGCCAAGAATTCAGCCGTTCCAGCAACTTGGGCATGCATTTCCGCACCACCGAGTTCTTCAGCAGTTGCAACCTCACCTGTAGCGGCCAAAAGCAAAGGAGGACCTGCAAGCAACATCTCGGTTTGTTTGCGCACAGCAATCACATAATCAGATAAGCCCGGTTGATATGCCCCACCCGCTGTTGCATTGCCATGTACTACTGAGACTTGGGGTAGACCTGCCGCAGAAAGTCGGGCTTGATTGGCAAAGGTCATTCCACCATAGGTAAATACTTCAGCCGCATAGTTTAGATTTGCACCACCACTTTCGGTCAGAGTCAGCATCGGTAATTTTTGTTCGAAAGCAATCGCTTGTAGGCGTAAGGTTTTTTGAACTCCCATCGGCGACATCGTTCCACCTTTGATCGCACTATTGCTTGCAGAAATCAGACAGCGAACACCACTGACAAATCCAATCCCTGAAATAATGCCTCCTCCTGCATCAGATCCATCTTTATCATCATGCATGCCGTAGCCAACTAAACCACACAACTCAACAAAAGGGGAATCCGCATCTAAGGCTAAACGAACACGCTCATGCGGTAAAATTTTGCCTTTTTTATCAAATTTAGCTTTGGCAGCATAAGACTTTTCAATGTTCTTATTTTGAACTGCTCGCACTTCAGCAATTTGATTCAGTAATGCTTGTTTATTCTGTTCAAATTGCTCACTGCCGACTGCAATTTCGGATTGGAGAACAGTCATGTATTTTCTCCTGTTGCTGAATGATTTGATGAATTGTCTAACTGTTCTTTGAGTACATCTGGAATAAAAGCACGATGGAAGCCATTGAATGATTCGCTATTCACAGCATCCGCCAGAGGATACATTCGCGTCCCTAAAGAAGCTGCTCCATCGATACGGAGTGTAACTCCAGAAATAAAACCAGCCGCTTCTGAGAGCAAATAACAGATTGCTGAAGAAATTTCGGACTCTGTTCCCATACGTTTGAGTGGCACATTACCTGCCAAGCTTGGAATGATAAATTTGGCAAAATCACCAGAATAATTATCCATTCCCGATGAGATAATCCATCCGGGTGCAACACAATTCACTCGAACACCTGAACGACCCCATTCTACGGCCGCTGTTTTGGTCAAATTATCCACACCAGAACGGGCTGCACCCGAGTGCCCCATCCCCGGCATGCCTCCCCACATATCGGCTGCCATATTGACAATACTGCCACCATGTTTTGCCATCCACTGGTTATATGCTTCTTTCATTAAGTAGAAAGTGGCTTGCAAGTTATTGCGCACCACGGCATCAAATCCATTGGCTGAAATACCTTCTAAGTTTGAAGGGAATTGCCCACCTGCGTTATTCACCAGACCATCAAGTTTGCCAAATTTTTCAATCACTTCAGCAATCATGTCTTTGACTTGTTGTTCTTCACGGTTATCGCAAACGATCTGATGTACTTTCCCACCATCTTCAATGATTTCTTGACTTACTTTATTGAGCTTTTCAATTTTCCGTCCAGTAATGACAACTTGAGCACCTAAAGATGCCAACTCATGCGCAGTACAGCGGCCAATACCAGAGCCACCACCTGTCACAACAATGACTTTGTCTTGAAAAGCATCCGATCTAAATATTGAGTGATAATGCATTGTTTTATTTCCAATTTGTTTTCTTTTAGATTGCTTATTTCCTTAGCCTCTGCTTGATCAAGGCAAAGAATTCCACCTTGCCAAAAATTTAGACGGGCTTTAAATGTGTAGGGATTTTGACAGGCATATCCAACAGTTGTTGTGCAAAAGCTTTGCCTTGCGGATCAATGCGTAAACTGGCAATTCCACCACCACCCAATGCATTTTCCAGCATAAAATTCAGCGCATTCAATCCGGGGATTTCATAACGAATCACTTGAGATTTTTCTGGGTCTAACACATGCTGCATATACGCTTTGACATTTTCTTCAGTCAAGTTGGCACGAATCCAAGGCAAATATTCAGATTGACGTGCAATTACCCCAATATTGCTATGATTACCCTTGTCTCCACTACGTGCATGAGCGATTTCAACCAAAGGAACCGTTATTTCCTGACCTGAGAATGGGGCAACGTCTCCAACAGGCAATGCATCATAGGTTTGTTCACTTGAACCTGATGGAATTTCAACTTTATGGCGCTGTCCAGCGATATCTATTTCTATATTGAGTGTTGATTTGTCCACCAAGAATGAAAAGAGTTTGATCACTGGTGAGGCTTTAGGGCGACCGCCAACGATACCCGCCAGTGCAGGTGCCATTCCTGTAGATGCTTGTGCAATTTCCGAAGCAAAAAACAGACATGCTTCTTTAAACATATGTTTTACTGCAATTTTGACCACGACTTCACGGCTTTGAATAGGTTTTGCATTGCCCCCATAAGTACTTTCAGTGCCCAATATCTCAACAGACTTTTCAGAAAATGGCGGCACTGAACGTAAAGCTAAAACACGTTCGCATTTATTAAGGATCGCATCTGCAATCACCTGAGCTTTTTCTGGTGCTTCACGCCCTGCAATCAAAAAACTTACCAACACCCGATAGCCATCTGGATAAGTTGCACTGACCTTATATTGCTGAGTGGGCGCTCTACCTTTTGCACCAATAACCAAAACCCGATCCTGTTCGAGTTGTTGTAATTTTACTTGGCTAAAATCCGCAGTGACATCAGGTAGCAAATAGGCTTGAGGATTACCGATTTCATAAACAATTTGTTCAGCAACTGTCGCAGTCGAAACCAGCCCCCCTGTACCTTTGGGTTTAGTTACAATGAATGAGGCATCGGATTTAACTTCAACAATTGGAAATCCCATATTGTCAAAACCTTGAACTAAACGCCAATCAGTGAAATTCCCCCCCGTGCATTGAGCACCACACTCAATGATATGACCAGCCAAAGCACCTTGGGCAAGTTTGTCATAATCATCCAAAGACCATTGATATTCATGCAATAAGGGTGCAAGTACGACAGCAGAGTCCACCACCCGTCCTGTGATCACAATATCTGCGCCTTGATCAAGGGCATCACGAATTGGAATTGCACCGAGATAGGCATTACAACTGGCAAGCTGATCGGGTAAGTTTTCTCCACTAAACATTTCTTGAATATTTTGTGCTTTTAAAGTGGTCTGTTGAGCGAGTAAGTCATCTCCCAATACCACAGCAATTTTTAAATTTAAGCCTTGAACATCAATCACTTTTTGCAAAGCATCACGGCAAGCCAAAGGATTCACACCACCTGCATTGCTGATCACTTTAATATTTTTATCGCTGATTTTTTTAAGTAATGGCGTCATCACACGACTAACAAAGTCTAAAGCATAGCCATGCTCAGGATTGACCATCATCGCTTTTGCCATGATTGACATGGTGATTTCTGAAAGGTAATCAAACACAAGGTAATCTATGTCAGACATATGTACCAGTTGAAATACAGCAGTATTGGTATCGCCCCAGAAACCTGAGGCACATCCAATTTTCACAATACGCTGATCGTCCATTTTCACACCTATGTTGTTTTGATTGTTCTGAATAAAATTTATACATCAATTTACCAAGCAAGCGCTTGGTTTGTAAAGTGCAAAATGTTATCCTGAATTGGCAAATGTGTTAAAACGCATTTCAAACAATAAAAAAATGG
>WNDP01000301.1 GCA_009912575.1 Acinetobacter bereziniae | reverse complement strand
CAGAAATGGAACGTCGTTGTCAAGAAGTAATCGATGCATGTTGGAGAATGGAAGATTTTAACCCGATCGTATCTGTGCATGATGTTGGTGCTGGCGGTATTTCCAATGCAATGCCTGAATTGGTCAATGACCATGAATTAGGTGCAATTCTTGATCTTCGTAAGATTCCATCACTAGAACCTGGCATGTCGCCAATGGAAATCTGGTCAAACGAAGCACAAGAACGTTATGTGTTGGCAATCAAACCTGAATCATTAGAGTTGTTTGAATCAATCTGCGCGCGCGAACGTTGCCCATTTGCAGTATTAGGGGAAGCAACAGAAGCACGTCAACTCACTGTCAATGATCCATTGTTTGATAACAAAGCGGTGGATATGCCAATGCAAGTCATGCTTGGTGGTACACCACGTATGAGCCGTTCATATGAAACGATTGAACGTAAAGGCAATGTATTCGATGCTTCTCAAGTTGATTTGAAAGATGCAATTTTCCGTGTATTAAAAAATCCAACTGTTGCTTCTAAATCTTTCCTAATTACCATCGGTGACCGTTCGATTACTGGTATGGTTGCACGTGATCAAATGGTGGGTCGCTGGCAAGTTCCTGTTGCCGATGCCGCAGTCACTACAACCAGTTTGCAAGGTTATACCGGTGAAGCAATGGCAATGGGGGAACGTCCACCAGTCGCATTGTTAAATCCTGCCGCTTCTGCACGTTTAGCAGTAGCCGAAGCAATCAGCAATATCATGTGTGCCAATATTGAACAGATTAGCGATATTAAATTATCAGCAAACTGGATGGCGGCAGCAGGTCAAAAAGGTGAAGATCAAGCATTATTTGAAGGTGTAAAAGCCATTGGTATGGAAATGTGTCCTGCCTTGGGTATTGCGATCCCAGTCGGCAAAGACTCACTGTCTATGCGTACCACTTGGAATGACCAGGGTGAAGATAAAGCAGTCACTTCACCAATGTCAGGTGTCATCACTGCATTTGCACCTGTATTAGATGTACGTAAAACTTTAACCCCTGAATTGAAAAATGAAGCATCAGTTTTAGTCCGTATTGATTTATCTAAAGGTCAGTTCCGTTTAGGCGGTTCGATTCTTGCTCAGGTATATAAAGCAATTGGTTCTGTAACACCAGATGTTGACAGTTTTGATGATTTCAAAGCATTCTTTGCTTTAGTACAAGAATGGAATAACCGTGGTTTAATCAAGGCTTATCATGACATTGGTGATGGTGGTCTATTGGCAACTGTTGCTGAAATGATGTTTGCTTCACGCTTAGGTGTGGCACTTGAAAACCAAACGAATGAAAGCTTATTTGCTGAAGAAATTGGTGCAGTATTACAAATTTCTCAAGCAGATTGGGCAACTTTGGCTGATGAAGTTGCAGTCTCAAGCTTAAGAGATGCGATTGCTGTAGTCGGTACAGTAAACAGTTCTGAGCAGCTGGCTGTCAATGGTTTAGTGCTTGAACGTGCTGAATTACAACTCGCTTGGACTGAAGTTTCTCATCAAATCCAGCGCTTGCGTGATAATGTAGAAACTGCTGACTCTGAGTTTGCATTGATTGGCAACCGTGAGCATAAAGGCTTAATCGCATTACCAACATTTGATTTAAATGAGCCTGTGGAAGCACCATACATCAATGAACGTCGTCCAAACATGATGATTCTACGTGAACAGGGTGTCAATGGTCATGTGGAAATGGCTGCTGCATTTGATAAAGTCGGCTTCAATACTGTTGATGTCCACATGAGTGATTTATTACTTTCAGGTCGTGTTGATTTAGATGACTTTGAAGGTTTGGTTGCTTGTGGTGGCTTCTCTTATGGTG
The DNA here is from genome assembly GCA_009912575.1 of Acinetobacter bereziniae. Classification (GTDB taxonomy): domain Bacteria; phylum Pseudomonadota; class Gammaproteobacteria; order Pseudomonadales; family Moraxellaceae; genus Acinetobacter; species Acinetobacter bereziniae_A. The sequence continues at coordinate 2,020 of WNDP01000301.1, read as the reverse complement.
ACGTTTTAGGTGCAGGTGGCGGTTGGGCTAAATCTGTATTGTTCAATGCTAAGTTACGTGATCAATTTGAAAATTTCTTTAATCGTGACAATACTTTCTCAGTAGGGATTTGTAATGGTTGCCAGATGTTGGCACAGCTTGCACCACTGATTCCAGGTGCAGACAACTGGCCACGTTTCCGTCGTAATACTTCAGAAGTATTTGAAGCACGTGTAGTCAATGTAAAGGTTGAAAAAACGCCTTCTATTCTTTTAGAAGGTATGGAAGGTTCTATTTTACCTATTGCTGTTGCACATGGTGAAGGTCGTGCAGAAACTTCTGCGGAAAACTTTGCTTCACTCAATGCGGGTAATCAAGTAATTTTGCGTTATGTCGATAGCTTGGGTAATGCAACTCAACAGTATCCACTTAACCCGAATGGCTCGCCTGAAGCAATTTCTGGTGTAACCTCAAAAGATGGTCGTGCAACGATTATGATGCCACATCCTGAACGTAATTTCCGTGCAGTTCAACACTCTTGGAAACCTGAAGAATGGGCTGAAGACGGTGCATGGTTACGTATGTTCCGTAATGCACGTAAGTTTATTGGTTAATTAGATCTAGACCAATGAACTGTAAAAGCCCCGTAAGGGGCTTTTTTAATTTATGATGTTTGAAAATATTGAATACGTATTAAAAATGAAAAAAAGATTATTGGATGTGACAAGAGTTATTTTGGATAAGTTTAGCAATCGCTATCATGATTATGATGAGTTCTGCGGTATAGGTGTATTGTATAGCCATGCAAAGCATTTAAATACATCGAGTTTTACTTTTAAATTGTTGAATCAACACCATGACATTAACGATATTTTTTTAGAGAAAGTTCATCAAAAATTCTCTAAACATTTAGTTCATTATTTAAGTATTCATCATAAATTTCTGACTGATTTAAGCATGGCCATGATTAAAATTAACTTCGATCGTGATCATCTTTTAAAGCCCTCAACGCTATATGGGGATTATTTTTGTGTGCAAGTCGAGCTTATAGAGCAAAAAGGTCAGCGTTTTATTGCTGAGTCGGATGGTTATTGTTACCCTCACACTGAATGGGTTCAACAAAGAAAATTGATTGATTCATTGCCATTAGAACGAAAAAAATTTTACTGGGAAGCTTCTAATGAACATCAATAAAGGTATTGGGAAATTGTTACATTTTTAGGGTTGGTTTATTTCTTGCTTGTTATTAATTGTCTATTAAAAGATCAATGTTTTGCCCCAAAGGTGTTTCAACATGTAGCAAGAATGAGGTGATAAAATGATAAGAACAGTGAGTTATTCAACAGCAGAAAAGGTTATCCTTCGCCAAAAAGGATGGAAATGGTTTGGTGCAGTTTTACTGCTACAAATAGTGATTATTCTAAGTGCTTATTTTATTGCTTAAGTCATGGTTTTATTCGCATTTAATCGTAAAAGCCACTTTATGGTGGCTTTTGCATAAAGAAGATTCATTGATCATATCTACAAACAATACCAAATAATATGCCACCTATAAAAAGTATAGTGCTTGATATCGTTCGAGCTAATTTTTAAAATTATTTAAAGTTTTCTTTTCACAAATAATATCATTCTAAATATTAGATAAGCTTGTTGAGCTGACAAAATAATTAAGGAAAATAAAATAGGATTTCGATATGACAAGAATAATCTTTGCGATTTCAATACTTTTTGGATGGCAATTTACGCATGCTCAAGGCATTCAAATTGGATCATTAATTGACATCAAGGCTCTAAATTGCGACATGATTTTTCAAAAGCCTGAAAGCAAAATTGCGGGATTATTGCGTGACTTTAATGCAAGTGGACCAAAGCAGATCAAATTAAATAAATCAAAACAAATGATGACGATTGGAGTGATCCTAGACAAAATGATGGACACATAGTCCCTCTAAAGATAACGTAAGGTTAACTTTGGAGATGTAAAAATGGCTAAACGCTTTAGTCCAGAATTTAAGCAGCAAGCAATTGATTATGCACTTTC
>WNDP01000300.1 GCA_009912575.1 Acinetobacter bereziniae | reverse complement strand
CTAAAGATGGCACCATCACGGCTGCAAATGCCAGCTCAATTTCGGATGGTGCATCTGCACTCGTTTTAACCTCTACAGATGTTGCAACAGCAAAAGGTCTGCAACCTTTAGCAAAAATTGTGGCTTATGCGTCTAACTCACAACATCCATCTGAATTTACCATTGCTCCTGTAGGTGCAATCCAAAAAGTTTTAAATAAAACAGGTTGGGATGCTCAAGATGTCGATTTATGGGAAATCAATGAAGCTTTTGCCATGGTCACCATGTGTCCAATCGATGAGTTCAAATTAGATGCTGAAAAAGTCAATATTCATGGTGGTGCTTGTGCGCTTGGGCACCCTGTAGGCTCTACAGGCTCACGTATTATCTTGACGCTCATTCATGCATTAAAACGTACAGGTGGGAAAAAAGGCATTGCAGCACTGTGTATTGGTGGCGGTGAAGCAACAGCAGTAGCAATTGAAATTCTTTAAGTTTTTTTCTTAGATTTAAACTTGTTTAAATGAAAAAAGGCATCGCCTTCTCGGTTGATGCCTTTTTAATTCAGATGTCATTCAATAAAAACTTTGTAAAATATAAGAATGTCAAAGCACCTTATCTATAAAATGCAAGCTTTCATGCATGGCATTAGTTATGTTGTGGTTTGTTCAAGATGACACTGTTTCATATATAAAAATAAAGGAAGTCCTACTGACGCTCCTCCTACCAACGAAGCGACGATAGGAACCCACAACTTTTTCATTTTCAGTTGCTGACCATCATTTATCACCATAAATATAATCACCATGACCGTGATAACCACATCTAGCCATGCAAATGCAGCAATTGGGTTCTCAATAATCTGTTGAAAAAACAGTGTTAAGTTTAATCCATGTTGATTTAACCACAGGATAAATTGTGAGAATGGAAGTACAATCCCAATGAGGGTCAATAGTGCATATCGTTTTTTCATGATTATTCCTTTCTAATAAATTTGGCATTATTCTCATTTGACATAAATATAGATAAATATCAAAAACATCTTAGCAAAATAGCTAAAATTTCTTATGTGCTTCTTGCCTTCTTCAAAAAAAGCATTGAATGCTAAAATATTTTTATCTTGTTGAAACATGGCCGCCCTATCTTGAGGCTTCGCCTATACAAAGAAATTTAAGCTTTAAAAGTAAGCTTAGCATTACAAGCTCCATTTTATTACATTTGTGTGTGGTTTACGAAAAACTTCATGTTTAATAAAGCTTAAGCACAATTAAAAAACCTCCCAAATCCAGATTTCTCAGAGCTTTGATATATTGCCTTGATCATCCCAGACTGAATTAGGGCTCTAAACGCTTCGGTTCAGGAATAGGCGCAATATAAGCAATGATTAACATCATAAAACCTGAACCCAAGAATGAGATCACTCGAGTCAATGTGCCAATATGAGATAAATCAAATAAGACCAACTTCAAGGTTACAATCACCAAAATACTGCCACCTAAAATCCATAATGCCCTCAATAGTTTACGACTCGCAATACTCATGGTGATCAACGCTAAACTGACCCACAGTAAGGTCAAACTCAACTGAACTGTTGCATCTTGCCACAAACTCAATTGATTATATGGCGTGGCAAAGTACACATGTAAAGCACGCAAAACAATATAGCTACTTAACCAAAGCAGACTTAAGACAGACAACACAGCAAGAATTCCTTGATCTATCCCCTGCTGTTGATTTTGTTGTTGTTGTAAGTTCAACATCCATAGAAATCCAGCCAACATTGCAATACTGATCAAATCAAATGGATTTAATATGGGCAATAAATAGCCTTGAAAAGCCTGTTGAGAAAATAATTGTGAACAGAACATCCAGACCAACATCAGCGCCAAACTGGTTCGTGTTTGCCAAAATATTTGCCAATCTGACCTTTTTTGAACAAAACACCATCCACAAAACAGCAAAGGAAAAATCACTACACTGATATAAGGCATATTGGAGATCAAACTTAAACTGCTTAAACTCAAACTAACCAACACACCTAAACTGACCCATTCTCTTTCAAAACCTGCAGCATAAAAGGGTCTTAACCACACAGTTGTTAGCACAAGCCCTGCGACAGCTATACCCCATTGCTCAACAGTATCTCTCCATACCAACACACCATTTTGACTAATATCCAATAAGATAATCAATGCGAAAACATAAATGGGAATAATACCGATCCACTTTGGAATCAACCATGTCGATGAAGCTTTTAACTTCAGCATCAACTCATTCATTAATAAGTAAGAAATACTAAGAAGCAATAACGTATAAATGTACTGATGTGTGCCTTTAAAATAATCAAGCAATAAAATAAGCAACATTGTACTTGCTGCAATCATTAATAAACTTAAAAACAGCGTAGACAAAGCATTGAATTGCTGTCGAAACTTCTCACAACTATTCGCCAATAGTACTGCGACAATGTAACTAATACTCAAAGACCAATACATTGTGGTTGGAAAGTTGGGCAATTCAAATAAATAATATAGGCTTGTTATCCCTGCCACGGTCATCAGTGCCATAGCTAGATAACAGCTAATTGCTGATTGCCGATACAATGCATAGCCCCATATACATACACCTTCGACGACCCATCCTACAACGCTCCATTGTCCATGCAATAAAATAGGTGGGATCAAAGCCATAAAGATTAGAGCCAGACTAAAATAACTCTGTGAAATCAGATAAATAGATTGATTACGTTTTGAAAATTGATAAATTCCTGCAAAAAGCACAGCAAAAACTAAACTATAGCTTGCCAATAGCATGCTTTGATGAAAATAGAGCAAATATAAGAAAAGATAACTGACAATTGGTGCGCCAAAAATCAAGGCAATATCTAAACTTGGCTTAAGTTTAAATTGTTCAACATCTTGTTTGGCAATCAATTCACTAAAACGAAAGCCTAACCAGATAAAAACAGCAGTGTGGGCAAAGATCAGAATCGTAAGTGACTGTTTATTATGTATATGACCATGATACACCGCATAAACACCTCCAACGATTGCTGTGACCAAAAAACCGATTTGATTGAGATATTTCCAAGGTCTTAAAGTGCTCATCAGCGCAATTGCAATATTAATCAACAAATAATAGGTCAGAAGCTCAACAAGCGTTGCATCTCTTACAGGAAGGGTAAATGGTGCGATATAGGCAATTAACATCGCCATAAGTGCCAATTCAACACTTTGTTGCTTTAAACTTAAACTGAGCGTCAAGAGCATAATCAAACTAAAACAGCCACTAGCCATATAAATATTAGGAATGACATGGGTGTAATATGCAAAAAACAACGTCAGAAATAAACCTGCTAACCCTAGACCTTCCAATGCCAGCGCAAAACTACGATTTTTATGTTGCAACATCATTCCGAGCGCTGTGATCACACCACTCGACAAGGCAATGATGGTCAGCTTCACAGCTAAGCTCAATTGCCACTGTTCTGCTGCAAAACGCAATAACAAGACAATGCCGATCACCAACACCAATATGGCAACTTTTAATACAGGATTCCCCTTAAAAATCCAATCCTGTATTTGAGCAATTAAACTCGTTGATGCATCTGATTTAGTCTCAATCTGCTGAGTTGAGGGTTTTATTAAAGGTGTCGTGAGTATCTCTTGAGAAATTTGTAAAGACTGTATCTGAGCTTGAACTTGTGTGAGATAACGTTCTAAACGTCGTAGCCACCTGAGAAAAAAGAAAATCCATGCCGTTAAACCCAACCCGACCATCCAACTCAAATGTAGCGTCAGTCCAACCACAGAAACAATTGAAGAAATATACAGAGGAACTTTGGATGTATTTTGCAAAGGAAAAGATATCTGTTGCGCAATATCTTGCATAGGGTTTTGAATGGCATCGACATAGTGCATCA
>WNDP01000030.1 GCA_009912575.1 Acinetobacter bereziniae | reverse complement strand
CTATGGAAAAAATGGTCAGGCTATCATCACCGAAGTTTGGTCGAAACTAAGATGCATTGCATCAAATTATTAGGCGATAAACTCAGTGCTAGGAACTTTCAAAGCCAAGTCAATGAGGTACATGCCCGTATAGCTATTTTAAATAAATTTACAGAATTAGGCCGACCTCATACTCAAGTTGTCACTTAAATTTGAGGCGCCTAGGAGAACTTTGCCTTTAAATCCTTTATGCAACAAAGCCCATTAAAAGTATAGATTGGCTAACCTATATTAGTAATACGTTAGTACAACGAATTTGTGAACCTAAAACCTTTCCCAAGTATTGTGAACATTTTAACTTACATCCCCAACAGCAAGAACATGGATTCTGGTTTCAACTGGAAGATTACCCCCAATTACTTCCAAGTAACCTCCCTGTATTGGATAGTTATTATAATCTGAACAAGGCCTTACGCCCATTAAGAAACGGGGCATATCTTTCAATTAGTTATGATGTTGGAAATAACTATAAAGTCTTGGATGTAGAAGCAAGCCGTAAGTGGATTTGTCGATTAGATGCTCCAGATGTTTTTCCTGATCGTGGGCATTATGAAGAAAGAGAGCCGCCAAAAAAGAATATCTATCTGGAATCTGGCCGACCTTGTGAAATAGAAGGTATCTATCGCTATGATGAACAAGTCGATCTGGATGGTCAACCAGTATATGTTGGTTACGATGATCGCAATGAATACAAACCAAATGATGTTAATGACTATCGGCAACATGTGGTTTTACGCAAAGGTGATATTGCCCCACGTTTTTTAGAATGTTATGACCATATGATTTTAAAACAGGCTAAGAAAATTAAATGGCACTTGGTCAGTGAGATGGTAAAGTGAAATAAATTGTCTATGGCTTCGATCATTAGTTTCATCTGAACTATTCGGAGTATCACTTTAATCTATAAATAAGACATCCCATCTCATGAAAACAGAAAAGTTAATTAGTTGGGTGTCTTCTTAAGCTAATTTCAGCAAAATTTAGACTAAAAATATAGAATATAATTTATATGGAAATAAAGAAAATATAGAATTTCATATAGATTTTCTTTTTAAATATAAAAACCTTTTATTTTCAAATATTTATATTAAATATGTATTTTTTTGGTGTTGTGTGCCTTTCATATTTAATGGATACGGCGTTCCAAGCAGGACATCGTGTGTCCGAACTTTCGATGGAAAACATCGGGTGGGATGGGCAAAATTTAGTGGATCTGAATGATCACTCAATTGATCAGTTATTTAAACTTTATCCTTGGGAATGGGTTTGGGAAGAAAACTTTTCTCAATATTTAAAACTCACAACACAATGGGTCGAGCCTTGCTGGAAAATGTTGCTGTCAAATAAAGCAATTTTGGTGGAGCTTTGGAAAAAGTTTCCGAACCATCCTTTTTTACTTGAATCACATGCCTTTGATGCCAGTGTTTCTCTACAAGGCAAATGGGTGAAAAAGCCGATTTTGGCACGAGAAGGCGCTAATATCCGTGTTCTAGAAGACAATATCGATCAGGGGGCCGCTTCAGGGAGCTTTTATTTTGATGATTATGATAAATACGGTTATATTGCACAAAAATGGGTCAACACCCCATTGTATGACGGAAAATTACCGACATTAGGCTTATGGATGGTTGGACATACTTGTGCAGGCATGTCGATTCGAGAGGATGAATTTGACATTATTGGTAATGATGCACATTTTGCTGCGCATTATTTTGTAGAGTAATCAACACACTACAAAATAATGCTGTTCATTTAAATCAACTTAGATCTTTCAGCTACATGCAATCCATTTCACCGCTTGTTGTTAAAATCGAGTAGAGCCGTCAATCTAGATCGACCAGACCCAATCCTATTAAGCTTTCTACACTGGCCATAATCACTTCTTCTCTTGGTCTAGGTTTCCATCCAAGCAATTGTTGCGCTTTCAAACTGCTTGCATTCATATCAATATTTAATAAAGGAACAACGCCCTTTAATTTAGGATTGGTCAATGCTAAAACACGTACCAGCCAATTAGGAATAACCCGAGTTGATATTTTCTGACCAGCATGGCCTAGTCGATCCTTTATCAGCTTAGTCACATCTCCAATCCATAGACTTTCACCAGAAATTGCAATGAATCTTTGGCCTTGTGCCTCAGAACGAGTCATTGCAAGTAAATGTAAGTCTGCCACATCACGGACATCTACGAATCCAGAGTTAATTTTTACACTAGGTTGTCCTTGCAGAATATTGGTAAACATACGCAGTGAATGTGAATAATCAGCACCCAAAGCAGGTCCTGCCACAGCTACAAGATTGACTGTAGAAAGTTCTAAGCCATTTCCTTCACGATCAATAAAATCCCAAGCTGCTTTTTCCGACAACGTTTTTGATTTCTGATAAGGAGCAACATTTCCATTCAAATTACTCCAGTCATTTTCATCAAAAGGGCGACGATAATCGGAATTATGCCCAACACCGATTGCCCCGAAAGCAGATGTCAGTACAACACGTTTAACTCCAGCATCACGTGCGGCACGCAAAACCCGAAGATTTCCATCAACAGCAGGTTTAATCCAATCTTCTTCTTTAACTTGATCTCCTGAAGGTGTTGGTGATGCGCCATGTAATAATAGGTACAGCCTTGCACAGCTTTCTCCCAACCAGCATCCGCACTTAAATCTGCTTCAACAAACGAAAGCTCAGCATTTGGGCTGATACCTCCGACCTTTAGGTTTTCTCTGACTTCGATTTCTCTGTGTAAGCTGCGAACGGTTGTCCGAACACGATAACTTGCATTCAACAAAGCAATAATGCAGTGTTGAGCAATAAAACCTGTACCACCTGTGACTAAAACAGTTTGTTTTAAATTATTGGAAACGTTCATTCTGAGTTTCTCCACGTTCATATTGATTTACTGAGGAGATCCCAGTAAGGTCAGTGATTATGTATACAGGTGTATACGTTATAGAATTTGATTTCACTTGTCTACACCTGTATACTAATAAAAATATTAAGACCTATTCAGAATTTTGTATGCAAGAGTCAAAAAATAAATTACGCCGTGATTCAACAGCAACCCGTGCAGCCATACTTGCTTCAGCTCGGAGTGCTTTTGCTCGTGCGGGATATGATGGTGTTGGGGTAAGAGAAATCGCTGCTGGGGCAGGTGTCACTGCAATGCTCGTTAACCGTTATTTTGGCTCAAAAGAACAATTATTTGCTGAAGCAGTTGAGCAGACCATGACATCTAACTCTTTGATTGGAAATGGTATCATGGCATCTCCTGAGCCTGCTCAAGCTTTAGCTGAAGCACTTATTCAAATGACTCGTCGTGGAACAACGCCTTTAGATGGTTTTCTGATTTCTTTTCATTCCGCATCAAGTCCTCGAGTCGCAGAAATCGGTAGCGAAATGATCAGTAAGCACCATTTAGCAACGATGGCAAAAGCACTCAAAGGTGATTTAGCGCATGAACGAGCAGCACTATTATTGGCAATGATTTCAGGCTTTCAAATCATGCGACAGATGATTGCGCTTCCTGCCTTAACTGATGCGAATGAAGATGATTTAAATCAATTGCTGACTAAAATTCTCAATGACTTAATTGAACCACCCCATGAAACTTGAAATCAATTGGGTTGATCAGAGCATAAAAAGGGATTGATCACTCATGATCAATCCCTTAATAGTTAAACGTGAAGGCTTTTTAAATTGTATGATCAGCAACACTTTTCATATATTGATTTAATCGAGTAAAAAACACGATCTGCAAAAAAATCGTAAAGGCTGAAACACACCATTCATACCACATTTCAAAAGCGGTATTTTCAAGATTAAAGAATTGATAAATGCCTAAGAGAATCAAACCAAAAGCAATCCCAGCAACTGTGGTTTGCAGCAAAATAGGGAAAGAGAGTGCCGTGACACGATTCATAAAATGTACACCATTGTCACCGCCATTTGCTGCATAACAACGTTGAATCCCGACAAACATAATGATCAGTGTCAATAGACCTTCTAAACCAATCACACGAACATCATAATAAGGCGAAAACATCCCATAGTAATAAACTGCACTGACCACTAAGGCTGCAATCAAATAATAATTCTTATAATGGCGTTGTTCTAAAGTATCTTCTGCAAGCTCATGCGCCAAGGCTTTGGTATTCCAAAAATACATAAATATTATTTTCTCTTATTTCATTCATTTGCCGACACTCTACCTATTCTTAGGTTAAAGATAAAGTCGCAAACTTAAATAATCGCTGTTTGCTCTTCAATTTTTCAAGCATCCACAATATGGATTCTGTTTTATAGATCGCTGCAAAGTAAAACTGCTTACAGCAGCTCAGATAAATTTCAGGTACAATCAATCGAAAAAAGGATAAATTGCAGGTTTTACATGTCTTCTGTTATGCCGAAAACGGCGATTCGTGGACGTTTTTTAGATATTCAAAATACCGTTTCCCAAGCGACTCACATTTTAGATCAAGTTCGTTATATTCAAGATGGTTTATTGATCACGGAACAAGGGAAAATTATTTGGTTTGGTGATTGGGAAACAGGGCAGTCGCAACTGACAGATGACATTAAAGTTGATCATTATCCCGAACAGTTGATTGTGCCAGGTTTTATCGACACCCATATTCATTTTCCCCAAACAGAAATGGTAGGCGCCTACGGAGAACAATTATTAGAATGGCTCAATACTTATACTTTTGCAACAGAAATTCAATTTGCTGATAAAAACTATGCAGACAAAATTGCTCAGTTTTTTGTGCATGAATTAATGAAAAATGGCACAACCACCGCACTGGTATTTTGTACGGTACATCCACAATCTGTTGATGCTTTATTTTTGAAGCTGCTGAGCAATATCAAATGCGCTTAATTGCGGGTAAAGTCATGATGGATCGCCATGCACCAGAGGAGCTGACTGATACTGCTGAAACTGCCTATATTGACTCAAAAGCACTGATTGAAAAATGGCATGGTAAAGGCCGTAACCTTTATGCCATTACACCTCGCTTTACACCGACCTCTACACCAGAACAGTTGGCCAAAGCTGGACAATTGAAAGCAGAATATCCCGATGTTTATGTCCATACGCATTTGAGTGAAAATAAAAATGAAATCGCTTGGGTTAAAGCGTTATTTCCAGAACAACAGGGATATTTGGATGTTTACCATCATTATGGCTTAACGGGAGAGCGTTCTGTTTTCGCTCATTGTGTTCATTTAGAAGAACATGAATGGGATTGCATGCATGCCACTGATTCTGCAGTAGCATTCTGTCCGACCTCCAACTTATTTTTAGGCAGTGGTTTATTTCCATTAAAAAAATCATGGGAAAAACAAGTAAAAGTGGGGCTGGGAACAGATATCGGCGCAGGAACGGCCTTTTGTCATTTACAAACGCTCAACGAAGCCTACAAAGTTCAGCAACTGCAAGGCGATAAACTTTCAGCAATGGAATCTCTTTATCATGCCACATTAGGTGGAGCAAAAGCGCTTCACTTAGATGATCGTTTGGGGAATTTCAATCTAGGCAAAGAAGCAGACTTTGTGGTGTTGAATTTGAAAGCAACGGCATTACAGCAACTCCGTCAAGAGCGCGCAAAAAATATTGAAGATGCGTTATTTGCCTTATTTACCATGGGAGATGACCGCAATATTCAAGCCACTTATATCTATGGACAAAAAGCCTATGAGCAAGCCTGAAAAAAAACCTAAGACGTTGCCATCAAAGAAAAAACTCATTTTGATTGGCGGTGTTTTTATCGTATGTGCGCTGTTGTTAAAACAAGATGCACATTAAATATTTAGCTTCAAATTTCAGCATTTACATTTTCAAATCGCAAAAAGGATGCATCTGAACCTGATATGTTTTAAAATTATGTCATCTTTTAGGGTGTTGCTAGTCAACACCTTTTTTAATTTTAGAATTTGATGTTTAAGTTTTAGGTATTTCCCATGACTGTTGAAATGAAAGTAATGATTTCTGCTGAAGAAATTCATGCAAAAGTTCAAGAACTTGGTAAAAAAATTGATGCGCATTATGCCAATAGCGATAAAGAACTGGTTTTAATTGGCCTACTGCGTGGTTCAGTGATTTTTATGGCTGACTTATGTCGTGCCATCACTAAAACTCATGAGCTCGATTTTATGACCGTTTCAAGCTATGGTGGAAGCACAACCTCTTCTCGTGATGTCCGAATTTTAAAAGATTTAGACGGAGAAATCCGTGGTAAAGACATCTTGGTTGTAGAAGATATTATCGACTCAGGCAACACTTTGAGTAAAGTTCTAGAAATTTTAAGTACCCGTCAACCAAACTCGATTGAACTATGTACTTTAGTCAGCAAACCTTCTCGCCGTGAAATCGAATTAGATGTGAAATTTCTTGGTTTTGAAGTTGAGGATAAATTCATTGTGGGCTATGGCTTAGATTATGATCAAAAATATCGCCATATTCCATTTATTGGAGAAATTGGTCTTTAATACCGATATTGCTTAGACAATTTTACCTAAAAATGACTTAAGCGACTTCGGTCGCTTTTTTATACTAACACCTAGTACCTTCGAACAAAAATGCAACAACTTGTAGCAAATAAGACCTTTTACTTCTATCTAAAATATTTGAATATTAAATTAATTCGATGCAGTAACTCACGACAAAATAAAGAAAAAGGAGAAAGATTATGATGTCATTGATTAGTGCAATTGTGATTGGTTTTATCGCAGGTCTAATCGCCCGAGCAATCCATCCAGGTGATGATAAAGCAGGTTTTATTGTGACCACAGCTCTGGGGATCGTTGGTTCATTGGTTGCAACTTATGGTGGTCAGCTACTGGGACTGTATCCGAAAGGAGCATCTGCAGGATTTATCGCTTCAGTGATTGGTGCAATTGTCGTGTTATTTATTTACAACATGATTGCCAAACGAAGTTAAGATTTTGATTTGAAAAAGCACCCATTTAGGGTGCTTTTTTTAAAAAATTGAGTCAGGCTTATCATTTTATAAGCCAAATTATAAACCAAAATTTTTCCACAATTTCTCAATTTTTTCAGCAGGGTAGGCGCCCATCGCTTTATAACCGTTTGAAAAAATAATCGCGGGTGTACCTTGTAACGCCAATTTTTTACCTAATTCTAAATTACGCTCAATCGGAGTTGGACAATTTGCAGGGGCAGTGGGTTTTAGCCCATTTTGAATCAAATTCTTCCATGCATATTCACGATTAGCCGAACACCAAACTTGCTTAGAAGGTAAAATAGATTGTGCCTTGATCGGGTAGAGGAATGTATAAATCGTAACATCATTGAGCTTGGCTAGATTCCCTTCAAGCGCTTTGCAATATGGGCAATTTGGGTCAGAAAAGATAGCTAGCTGACGCTTTCCATTCCCCCTTACTGTTTTTACTGCATCATTGAATGGAAGACTTTTAAAATCAACCGTGTTTTTTTGAACAACCAGATCTTTGGTTAAATTATGTTGATCTTTTAAACGAATCATAGAACCAATAAAAATGTGTTGAGCATCTTCATCGACATATACAATTTGATTATCTAGCGTGCCACTATATAGTCCCTGCATTTCAGTCGTTCGTAATTGATCAATTTTGACATTGGGATAGTTCTGGCTAAGTTTTGCTTTCACTGTTTCAATACTGGCAAAGCTACTTCCACAAAAAACAAAACTTAAACTTAGTGCAATTAAGTGCTTTAACATAGATCAAAAAATCAGAATAGATATGGTGGATTATTAAAACACAATAGATTTACATACGTGTTTGAAAACTGTGATTCAACAAAATAAAACCATCTTAAAGTCGCTCAAACTCAGCTTTTGTGATGTCATCAACAAAACAAAAGCCTAACATCTAAGTCGTTTCACGTGAAACAAAATTGAACATCGCAGTTTGATTAATTTCAACAGAAATATGAACCAACTCCTCATGAATTGATAAAGCTTGGCGAACCTGGTCTGCATTGATGGTTGGATCTTTGGACTCGAATGCCAAAATCACTGAAAACTTAGCTTTTCCCACCTTCCAAACATGCAGATCGGTAATCTTTGTTTCAACATGAAGAGCAGCAATCACTTCACGGATTTCATCCACCACAGCATGATCCATTTCTGCATCAAGTAAGGTTTTTCCTGTTGCTTTGATGAGGCCAAAGGACCAACGCCCGACTAAAAGTGCGCCAACAATATCCAAAGTCGCATCCAAGAAATCCCAACCAAAATATTTACCAGCAAAAAGTGCGATAATTGCCAAAACGGAGGTCAATGCATCTGCAACAACATGGAGAAAAGCCGCTTTTTGGTTTAAATCATGACCATGATGGTCAGTATGATCATGTGAATGATGGTGATGGTGATGGTGATGGTCATCATGCAATAACCATGCACAGATTAAATTGACCAATAACCCTAAAATAGCAATTAGAATTGCTTCATAATAATGAATTTGAACAGGGTGAAATAAGCGTTCAATCGATTGAAAAGCCATAAATAAAGCCACAATCATCAATAAAATTGCACTGCTATAACCCGCCAAGATTTCTATCTTCCATGTCCCAAAACTAAAGCGATAATCCTGTGCATAGTGGCGTGCAGCTCGATAAGCAGCGTAAGCCAAGCCGAGCGCCAACATATGTGGGCTCATATGCCATCCATCTGCCAGTAAAGCCATCGAGTTAAAAATCCACCCACCTACAATTTCAAATAGCATCATCAACCCTGTCAAAATGGTTGCCCATAATATTTTCTTTTGTGCCAAAGGATTGCCTTCATCAAACTGATGACTGTGTTGGCGTTGTATGGTTTTAAATTGCATGCGGGAATAGCCTTATATACTCCCCCTGAGTATATTATTTAATTTCCAAATATACTATAAGGGAGTATATTTATAGCGGATCTATTTATGAGCCATGTTCATCAAGATAAAAAAGTTCTTAATCGTGTCAAACGTTTAAAAGGACAACTCAATGCCATTGAAGAGGCATTGAATGATCAAAGTATGTCGTGTATTTCAGTTCTCCAACAAGTAGCCGCTGTCAAAGGGGCCGTAAATGGGCTAATGAATGAATTAATCGAGCAACATCTCACTGAGCATGTAATTCAAGATCCTCAAGCTGTTGATGCCAATGAATTACAAGAGTTTTTAAAATTGCTTAAACGTTATGCATAAAATAAACTCAATACAGATGATTAGATAAAGTCTTGAAGTTTTAATTGACCCTCTACTGATTAAGTTCTAAGCTTTTCGGTATATACGATTTCTTCGTTGCCGATCTTGATACTTATCTTCGGCATTTATCCGCAAGTTGACTTGCACTTTAAGTTCTAGATTTATGAATCAGCAATCATAGCGTCCATTTCTCATGGTCAGCCTTGCCTTATGTATTGGCACCATCGGAACCGCACTTGCGAGCCCGTTATATCCAATATATCAAAAGCTTTGGCAGTTACTCCCGAGCCAAATTACCTATATTTTTTTGTCGCTTATATGTTCGGTTGCCTAACCACATTGTTGTTTTTAGGGCGCATGAGTAATAGTTTTGGTTTTATTCGTACCTTACAAATCGGCTTATTATTCGCTGTTATTGGTCTGAGCCTCTCAGTATTTGCCTCGAACAGTTATTATCTGGGTTTAGGTCGTTTCATTATCGGAATCACATCTGGCTTAATCAGCACCTCGGCAATGCTAGGATTAATCTATACTATTCCAGATTCACACAAACAAAGCACAGCACAATTAAGTTCAATTATTACCGTGATTGGTTTTGGGTTAGGGCCGTTTATCGGGGGTGCAATCGCACAATTTTCAGCTCAACCTTTAATTACCCCTTATTTACCTGTCATTTTTTTTGCGCTGCTGAGTCTCATCAGTTTATTTAAAATTAAAACTGTTCAATTTGAAAAACAGCCTTTTTCAGTTGCACCCCATTTACAGCAACCAGAAGCACAATTTAAAACCTTGTTTTATATCACCAGTTTTAGTGCTTTTTGTGCCTTTGGATCTTTCAGTCTATTTGCATCTTTAGCACCCTCATTTATTCGAGATATTATTCCTTGGCATGGTCCTTTGGTCAGTGGTGCAACGATTGCCAGTATTTTAATGGTTTCTGCCATTGCCCAATTTATTGCCAAATCAATGAATATGCATAAAGCATTGAATATCGGTCTGATTTTATTAATCAGCAGCTATGTCATTTTATCAGTCTGTATGCTGATGCATTGGAGTTTTTTATTCTTTATTAGTGTGGTTCTGGTTGGGATGGGGCACGGACTCAGTTTACTCAGCGCTTTTGCACTGATTCATCATATGACTCAAATCGAAAATCGTGCGGCAGTGGTTTCAACATATTTGTTTATTGCTTATTTTGGTACGATTATACCCATCATTGCTGCTAGATATTTATCTGACCATTTTGGCTTAATGGTGGGAGTGTTGGGCTTGGAGCATTATGCCTGTATTTATTGATTCAACATTTAAAACAAAAACATTAGTTAAAAAATAGGCGCTAAGCGCCTATTTTTTTGAAAAAATTATGGAACTATATCAATTTTAACCACTTCGATATCGGTTGGTTTATAGCGATGTGTGTCTACTTCACCCACGATTTTTACTTTGGTGCCAAGTTGCAATTTTTTTAAATCAATCAGATCATCATCTACTTCGATGCCAATAGTTCCTGTACTGTCTTTTAATTCATAATGTTCATGCTTGATTTGACGAACAATCGAACCGGTCAAGGTCACGGCAGTTTCATCACTGGCACCTAAAGCTTGCCCAATGGTGATGTTGTTTTTAGCAGCTTCTTGAATGATTGCATGATCCGACTTACCCGCCCAGACATTTGAAGTGATGAGCAACACGGCCAGTGAAAGCAATAAAGGCGACTTTTTCATAAATACAACCCTTTTAGTTATGTCATTGATCTTACACTAAACAATTCAAACTCAGATGTAAAATCAGCTTACAAAAGCACAACTTTTCATTAAAAAAGCTGACACTTGGTCAGCTTTTTTAATGAAGTGGTTTTGGCCTTATTTACCAATACAAAACGATCCAAAAATAACTCCTAATAAGTCATCAGCACTAAAATCACCCGTGATTTCACCTAAGGCATTTTGAGCAAGACGTAATGACTCTGCCACCAACTCTCCAGCGTGATAAACCACAAGTTGCTCATGTGCCTCTGCTAGATAGTGCTGAGTACGCTTCATTGCATCTAAATGGCGTGTTCGTGCGATAAAGGTGTCTTCCTCTGGTTGAAAACCTGCATGTGCTGTAATCGCATCTATGAGCGCTTGAACACCTACATCCTGTTTCGCAGAAACGGTGATATGGCGAAAACCTTGATAATCATTTAATTCATCAACTTGATCGGTGAGATCACACTTGTTCCCAATCAACATCAAACGTTTATGATCTAAGTGGTTTTCAAAGTAATTTTGCGCAAGATCTAAAGGATTTTCCCCTTGGCTTAAGTCGTAAACCAAAAGTAATAAATCTGCTTGTTCAATTTCTTTAATCGCGCGACGTATGCCTTCTTTCTCAACCACATCACCTGTTTCACGTAAACCAGCGGTGTCCGTTAAAGTGATCGGTAAGCCATTTAAGCTAATTTTCTCATGCAATACATCACGTGTAGTTCCTGCGATATCCGTCACAATGGCACGATCATTTCCCGCCAAGGCATTTAATAATGAAGATTTACCCGCATTGGGTTTTCCTGCAATCACCACTTGCAGGCCTTCACGTAGTAATTGACCTTGACGAGCCGATTGTTGTACCGCAGCAACCGAAGTTTGAACCTCTTCTAACAAACTCAGTATTTTCCCATCTGCCAAAAAGTCAATTTCTTCTTCTGAAAAATCAATTGCAGCTTCAACATGCAAGCGTAAATGGATCAGTTTCTCCAACACAGTATTTACTTTATTGGAAAATACACCTTGTAGGGAACGTACCGCTGAACGTGCAGCAGCTTGTGAGGTTGCATCAATCAAATCGGCAATCGCTTCAGCTTGTACCAAGTCCATTTTGCCATTTTCAAAAGCGCGCATTGAAAACTCGCCCGCCTTGGCTGCTGTTGCACCAAGTTCCAATAAACGCGTCAACAGCGTATTTTGAATAACAGGTCCGCCATGCCCTTGTAGCTCAACGACATCTTCCCCTGTAAAGGAGTTTGGGTTGGGAAAACAAATCACTAGGCCTTCATCTAAAACATCGCCCTGTTCATCAAAAAATTGACGAAAACCAGCAAAACGAGCTTGAGGGAGTACTTTCTGCGTTAACGCCTGTGCAATGCTATAAGCTTTTGGTCCAGAAAGACGAATCACACCTACACCGCCACGTCCAGGAGGAGTCGCAATTGCTGCAATTGTGGTTTGGTTTACAGTGTTCGTCATCTAAATTTACTCAAACTTTGACAATAAAAAAATCCGCCTAAGATTACCATCTTAAGCGGATTTTTTCAGCTATTGCTTAATCGTTAAAGATTAAACAACTTCATTTTCAACTTTGGCTTTTGCAACATTTTTGTTGATAAACCATTGTTGCAGAATCGTGATCGAGTTGTTCACAATCCAGTATAAAACCAAGCCAGCAGGGAAGAACAGCATAAATACTGTAAACATGATTGGCATAATTTTGAAGACTTTCGCCTGCATAGGGTCAGTCGGTTGTGGGTTCAACGATTGTTGAACAAACATCGTAACACCCATGATCAATGGTAAAATAAACCATGGATCCATTGCAGACAAATCTTGAATCCATAACATCCACGGAGCATGGCGAAGTTCTACAGACTCCATCAATACCCAGTACAATGCTAAGAAGATTGGCATTTGTAAAAGTAAAGGTAAACAACCCGCAAGTGGATTGACTTGCTCACGTTTGTAAAGCGCCATCATCTCTTGAGAGAAACGCATACGGTCTTCACCAAACTCTTCTTTCATGCGCTGCATTTCTGGTGCAATCACACGCATTTTCGCCATAGAACGATAGCTCTTAGACGACAACGGCCAAAGAATAAGTTTAACCAGTACAGTCAATAGAATAATTGACCAACCCCAGTTACCCACAAGATTATGGAAGAACTGTAGACCTGCGAATAATAATTTGGCAATTGGCCATAACCAACCATAGTCTACAGTTTGGTTTAAACCAACAGCTAAATCTTTTAATTCAGACTGGATTTTTGGACCAGAGTAGAATGTTGCATCAATGCTCATGGCTTTACCAGCTGGAACATTGATTGTTGGTGAAGTAAATCCAATGATGTTCATGCCATCTGCAGATTTACGTGACTCCAATTTTGCAGTGTACTCTTGACCACCAAAGTGACCAGGCATCCAAGCACTTACGAAATAATGCTGAACGATCGCAACCCAACCACCTTTTGCTTCGGTGTTAAGTTTTTCATCCGTAAAATTCGCAAATTTTAGCTTGTTGTAGTGCTCGTCTGGTGTCCCCCAAGCGCCACCCAAATATGTTCCAAGTGTGAAAATACCTTGAGAGGTTTTTCCTGGATCATCTGAGTTATCACGCTTAATTTGACCAAACATTTGTCCTTGCCAATTTTGCGCACTACGGTTAACCACCTGATAGCTCACATCAATTGGGTATTGACCTTGTTTAAAGCTAAACGTTTTGATGATTTCAACACCATCAGCCGTTTTAAATACCATGGGTACTGTTAAGACTTGAGATGATTTACCCTCTTTGTCTTGAGTGGCTTTTGCATCAGCAAGGGTATAAGCATTTTTTTCAAACGCATAGCTTGGACGATCTGGTTTACTGTCTGGACCATTTAATCCAATTAACCCAGATTGCGCAACATAGGTACGTTTTGCATCACTTTCAAGCATAACAAAAGGCTGATCACTGTCTTTGCTCTTGTCATGATTCAGTAATTCAATACGAACAATATCACCACCTTTCGGACTAATCCAAAGATGATAAAGATCAGTTTGTACTGAAATCAATTGTTGATTTGCTGTGGCTGGCGCAGCTGTATTCTGTTGTGCAGCAGCTATATTTGCTTGTGGAACATCGCTAGAAGCCGCAGTTGCTTGACCTTTTGGCAAGTCGGCAGAGACATCATGCGCAACAACAGCCTGCGGAGTCGCAGTTTTTGTTGCGTCATGACCATAGTCTTTTTGCCAAGCCAAAATGAGCAAATATGCGGTGACTAACATGGCCCCAAGGATTGCAAACCTGGCCCATTGTTGCATATCTATTACCCCAAGTGATTAGAGTGATTTTGGTTCAATAAACGTTCACGCAAGGGTACAGGAACATGAAGCGTTTGAGAATCTATTTGCTGAAACGAAATAAAACGAATTGTTTTTTTTGGCACGGGATCATAACCATACCCGCCCCAAGGATGACAGCGGCACACGCGTTTTGCAGCTAACCAGCTGCCTTTCATTGCGCCGTGCGTATGGATTGCTTCTAACGAATATTGAGAACAAGTCGGAATATAACGACATCGAGGTCCAATGAGAGGACTAATCGCAATTTGATAGAAACGAATCAACCAATGCAATAAACGAATCATTGGTTTCCTCTATTTTTGAGGGGAAGATTGAGCTATTTTATGGTGCTTTTTAACAATGCGTTGCAATTTCAACCAAGCAAATTGTAACTGCTGAAAAAGCTCAGCATTTGGTACTGCTTCTATACCCATTTTAGGCATGACCACAATATCCAACAAATCAATATTTTGCTGGTTTAAACGAAAACTTTCACGCGTTAAACGTTTTATTCGATTTCTTTCATGCGCACGGCGCACTTTTTTCTTTGCAACAACTATACCCAAACGGCTTTGAGGCTGTTCGGTCACTTTTGCTAAGAATATAAAATGGGGTTGATGCACTTTAAAAAGCGCACCATCAAATACACCTTTGTAATCTGCAGCGCAGTGGATTCTCACCGCTGGACTGAAACTATAAAGAGACATAACACCCAAGTCGTCATAGCTTAACTGTTTAACGAATTAAACAGTTAAGCTATGACGACCTTTTGCACGACGGCGAGCTAATACTTGACGACCAGCCTTAGTAGCCATACGAGCACGGAAACCATGAACGCGCTTACGCTTTAATTCAGATGGTTGGAATGTACGTTTCATATCGAAACTCCAAAATTGATCTTTCTAAAGGTTCGCGATTGTATTGTACATTCTTTATGCTGTCAATGAATATACACATATCTCTTCTATATTCGCTGAATTTTTACTCAGATGAAATCTATCACTTCTTTTAGCAGATAAAATATACAAAAAAAGTATTCACAATATAACTTATTCTTTTATAGTATAAATAAGAGTTACTAACAAATATATCCTCAAAGTTATCCATAGGGTCATCCCGTTTTAAATTTAATTTCCTGTTTTTAAATTTAAAACCATCCTAATTTTGAATTTAAATTCATAACTTGATTGTTATCCACAGAAAGTACGATTCTTATAAATAAATTCAAATTTAAAATTTAAAATTTAAAATTTATTAGGGGCGGTTTTTTCTGTGGAGAACGCATTTTTTACAATAAATAATAAATATTTAGCTTGTGGGTATCTATGTTTTTATTAATTTGATAGATTGTGGGTAAGTTTATGTGATAATTTATCCACAGCATGTGGAAAACCTTATCCACAAGTGCTTTGAATTTAAATTTATTTACAGAAGGTTGCTTTTTTGAGCGAATTTGCTTGAATTGTTCATGACAGATGTGGATAACTTGGTTAGAATGGCGACCCCTTTATCTATAGGGTGGGGGGAATTGGTGTTTTTTTGAATTTAAAAAAGGGGTTTCACATGCTTTGGACGGACTGCTTAACTCGCTTGCGACAAGAGCTCTCTGATAATGTCTTTGCCATGTGGATTCGTCCGTTGGTTGCAGATGAAGTCGAAGATACTTTAAAGCTGTATGCACCTAATCCATATTGGACACGTTATATTCAAGAACACCATTTAGAACTGATTTCTATTTTGGCAGAGCAACTATCGGAAGGTCGGGTACGAAAAGTAGAAATTTTGGTTGATTCACGACCAGGTGCAATACTTTCTGCTGCTGAACAACCAGCAACAACTACGGCTGCTTTGGAAAGCTCACATACACCAAGCGCTGCTCCTAAAGTTAAAAAAGATAAAGAGTTTGAAGTTGTTTCTGCAAAGAATGCTAAAAAGAGACAATTAAATCCTTTGTTTAACTTTGCTTTATTTGTTGAAGGTCGCTCAAACCAAATGGCGGCTGAAACCTGCCGCAAAGTTCTGACTCAATTGGGTGAATCCCAGCACAATCCTTTGTTTCTTTATGGACCAACAGGATTGGGTAAAACACATTTAATGCAAGCAGTCGGAAATGCTTTATTGCAGGCAAAACCCAATGCTCGTGTGATGTATATGACTGCGGAAAGTTTTGTTCAGGATTTTGTCAGTTCTTTGCAAAAAGGTAAGGTTGAAGAATTTAAAAAGAATTGCCGTTCTTTAGACTTGTTATTGGTCGATGATATTCATTTACTGGCAGGTAAAGAAGCCAGTTTGGTTGAATTTTTCTATACATTCAATGCTTTATTGGATGAATCTAAGCAGATTATTTTAACTTCTGACCGTTATCCTAAAGAACTTACAGAATTAGATCCACGTTTAGTCTCACGTTTTTCTTGGGGTTTGTCAGTTGGTGTAGAACCGCCAGATATTGAAACTCGAATCGAAATTTTACTGAAAAAAGCTGAAAGTAGTGGGATTGATTTACCGCGAAATTGTGCGCTATTTATTGCTCAACAAGTGGTTGCCAATGTCCGTGAGTTGGAAGGTGCATTAAATAAAGTGGTCGCGATTTCTCGTTTTAAAGGTGCTGCTATTGATCTGGAAGTGGTCCGTGAATCTTTAAAAGACGTTTTAGCTATCCGTGCACGTACCATCAGTACAGAAAACATTCAGCGTGTGGTGAGTGAATATTTCCGCATTCCATTGAAAGAATTGGTTGGTCCGAAAAGAACCCGTATTTATGCTCGACCACGTCAGTTAGCAATGGGTTTGGCACGTGAGTTAACAGGCGACAGTTTTCCTGAAATTGGTATGGCATTTGGTGGTCGTGACCACAGTACAGTGATGCATGCTTGTGAAAAAGTGCAAAGTCTGCGTGATGAAGATCCAATTTTTAATGAGGATTATAAAAACCTCATGCGCCTGTTACAAAGCTAAAATTTGTACAAATTTTACGCTTGCAATGCGGCATAATCTGCCGCATAGTACGTCATTAAAAAAATTTTATTATCTACATTTTCTGTCATATTTAGTTAGAGGATTTCCACCGTGCGTTTGAAAATCGCGAAAGAGAGCTTACTCAATGTTTTATCCCATGTGGTTGGAGCAGTTGAACGTCGCCATACTTTAAATATTCTTTCGAACGTAAAAATTCAAGCGACAAATCAAGCACTTACTATTACAGGTTCGGACTTGGAAGTGGAATTGGTTGCCAGTACAACTTTAGCTGAGGGTGCATGTTTACAGACTGGGGAAACCACTGTTCCTGCACGTAAATTGGTCGATATTTGTAAATCTTTACCAGCAGCTGCATTGATTGATTTGCAGATTACTGAAGACCAACGTTGTATTTTAAAATCAGGAAATAGCCGTTTTGTTTTGGGGACTTTGCCTGCGGAAGATTACCCATTATTGACCAATGAGCATAGTCAAGGCATGCAAGTACAAGTAACTGAACGTGAATTAAAACGCTTATTTGAAAAAACTTCTTTTGCAATGGCTGTGCAAGATGTTCGTTTTTATCTCACTGGAACTTTGTTAGAAATTGATGAAAATCAATTGCGTGCTGTGACCACAGATGGTCATCGTTTGGCATTGTGTGAGACTTTAGCTTCTTCAACAGCAGCACAATTGGTTCAAGCTATTGTTCCACGTAAAGCTGTGGGAGAGTTACAACGTCTGTTAAGTATTGAAGATGAGCAGTTAACGTTATTGATTGGTCTTGAATTATTAAATGTAACGATCAAAACACCTAGCCGTGATAAAGAGCAGGGTGATATTACAGTACGTTTTACCACGAAACTTATTGACGGCAAATTCCCAGATTACCGTCGAGTGATTCCACGTGGTGGAGATAAAGTGGTTCATATCCCACACGATGTGTTCAAGCAATCATTGCAACGTGTTGCGATTTTAAGTAATGAGAAATTACGAGGCGTGTTCTTAAATTTCAATGCAGATTCTTTGCAATTACGTGCAAATAACCCAGAGCAAGATGAAGCGATCGAAGATTTAGCCATTCAATATGCCAATGCGCCTATGGAAATGTCATTTAATGCGCAATATATTTTAGATGTATTGAGTGTTTTAGACGGTGATGATGTTGCGATGACCATGTCTGAAGCAAATCAGTCGGTATTGGTTCAAGATCCAACCCAATCCAATCAGACCTATGTTGTCATGCCAATGCGTGTTTAATTGATTTATTTTTTAAATCATTTGTTATGCATATTACGCGTTTAAATATACAACGTGTTCGTAATCTTAAGACGGTTGCCCTCCATGAGTTGCAACCGTTTAATGTTTTTTATGGACAAAATGGTTCTGGTAAAACTTCGATTTTAGAAGCCATTCATTTATTGGCAACTGGACGTTCATTTCGAACCCATATTCCTAAAAATTACATTCAAAACAATCAAGCTGATGCGATTGTCTTTGCGCAATCTATGACTGAAAAAATCGGTATGCAGAAACTGCAAAGTGGCGAGCAACTGATTAAGGTGAATGGCGATACTGTTGCGACACAGGGACAACTTGCCAAGATTTTACCCTTACAACTGATTGACCCTTTAAGTACTGATATTATTGATCATGGTGCAAAACCACGGCGTCAATTGTTAGATTGGCTGATGTTTCACGTGGAACCTGAGTTTTATCATGCATGGCAATACTATTCCCGAGCACTCAAACAACGAAATACATTGCTGAAGTCACAACGCAACCTGACTTTGCAAGATTTGGAACCGTGGAACAAAATGCTCAGTGATTATGGGGAAATGTTGCATTCTCAACGCGCTGAAATTGTGGATCGGTGGAAACAATATCTACAAGAAGATTTGGCGAAATTACTTCCAGATTTAAGCATTGACTTGGAGTATAACGCAGGGTTCCATGTGGAACATGGCTTGGCCAATGACTTGATTCAATACCACCAAAAAGATGTCGATCGGCGTTATACCGAGTATGGTCCACATCGAGCTGATATCCGTTTAAAAACAGCAATGGACGATGCAGATGTAGTGCTGTCGAGAGGGCAAAAAAAGTTACTGATAATGGCGTTAAAACTATCACAAATTGCCATGTTACATGCCTGTAATAAGGAAACTGTGGTATTATTAGATGATGTAACAGCAGAATTAGATTTAAGTGCACAACAACGTTTAATTGAGCGATTGAGCCAACTTGGTAGTCAAGTTTTTATTACCACACTAGACCATGAATCAGTAAAAAAACATTTGCATGATTTGTCTATTTCCTA
This sequence comes from Acinetobacter bereziniae, assembly GCA_009912575.1. GTDB lineage: Bacteria > Pseudomonadota > Gammaproteobacteria > Pseudomonadales > Moraxellaceae > Acinetobacter > Acinetobacter bereziniae_A. The sequence continues at coordinate 16,587 of WNDP01000030.1, read as the reverse complement.
CCAGTTATTTCAGGTGGATCAAGGTCAGGTAAGTGTTGTTGCAACATGATTTTAGATTTTTAACCAATTTTGGAAAGACCTATTTTTCACTAGGGAGAAACCATGAGTTCAGAAGATCAAATCGCTTCTCAGACAGAACAAACCAATGAAAAGGCTTATGATTCCTCTAGTATCAAAGTATTACGTGGTCTAGATGCAGTTCGTAAACGCCCAGGTATGTATATTGGTGATACTGATGATGGTTCAGGTTTGCACCATATGGTTTTCGAAGTCGTCGATAATGCGATTGATGAAGCCTTAGCGGGTCATTGTGATGAAATTTTAGTGACGATTCACGAAGATGAATCTGTCAGTGTTGCTGACAATGGGCGTGGTATTCCTACCGACATTCACCCAGAAGAAGGTGTGTCTGCGGCCGAAGTTATTCTGACTATTCTGCATGCAGGTGGTAAGTTTGATGATAACAGCTATAAAGTTTCTGGCGGTCTACATGGCGTAGGTGTTTCTGTTGTAAACGCACTCTCAAGAAAACTTGAGTTGACGATTCATCGTGCTGGTCATATTCACCAACAAGAATATAAACATGGTGATCCTGTTTACCCATTGAAAGTGATCGGTGATGTTGAAACAACAGGAACCACTGTTCGTTTTTGGCCAAGTGCAGAAACTTTCAGTCAAACTATTTTTAATGTCGATATATTGGCACGACGTTTACGTGAACTGTCATTCTTGAATGCAGGCGTGCGTATTGTTTTACGTGATGAACGTGTGGCCTTAGAACATGTCTTCGATTTTGAAGGTGGCTTGTCTGAATTTGTAAAATATATCAATCAGGGTAAAACTCATCTGAATGAGATCTTCCATTTTACAACCCAAGCTGAAAACGGTATCGGCGTTGAAGTTGCATTGCAGTGGAATGATACTTATCAAGAGAATGTTCGTTGCTTTACCAACAATATTCCACAAAAAGACGGTGGAACCCATTTGGCTGGTTTCCGTGCGGCATTGACACGTGGCTTAAACAGCTACATGGAAAATGAAAACTTACTCAAAAAAGAGAAAGTTGCAGTAACTGGTGATGATGCACGTGAAGGTCTCACTGCGATTGTTTCAGTGAAAGTGCCAGATCCTAAGTTTTCTTCACAAACCAAAGAAAAATTGGTATCGAGTGAAGTGAAACCTGCTGTAGAGCAAGCCATGAATAAAGCTTTCTCTGAGTATCTGTTGGAAAATCCTCAAGCAGCCAAATCGATTGCAGGAAAAATTATTGATGCAGCACGTGCGCGTGATGCAGCACGTAAAGCACGTGAAATGACACGTCGTAAAAGTGCGCTTGATATTGCCGGTTTGCCAGGTAAATTGGCAGATTGTCAGGAAAAAGATCCAGCACTTTCTGAATTATACTTAGTCGAGGGTGACTCTGCGGGCGGTTCTGCCAAGCAGGGACGTAATCGTAAGATGCAAGCCATTCTTCCGTTAAAAGGTAAAATTCTCAATGTCGAACGTGCTCGATTCGATAAGATGATTTCATCTCAAGAAGTGGGTACGCTCATCACTGCACTAGGATGTGGTATTGGCCGTGAAGAATATAACCCTGACAAGTTACGTTATCATAAAATCATTATCATGACCGATGCGGACGTGGATGGTTCACATATTCGTACTTTATTGCTTACATTTTTCTTCCGTCAAATGCCTGAGCTTGTGGAGCGTGGTTATATCTACATTGCACAACCGCCATTGTATAAATTGAAGAAAGGTAAACAAGAGCAATACATCAAAGATGATGAAGCACTTGAAACTTATCTAATCTCAAATGCCATTGATGAGTTGGAACTGCATGTCAGTGCTGAGGCCCCTGCTATTCGTGGTGTGGCACTGGAAAAAGTGATTGCAGATTATCAAACTTCTCAAAAAAGTTTGAATCGCTTAACTTTGCGTTATCCTGCGACTCTACTTGATGGTTTGTTAAGCTTAGATGCATTTAAACTTGATCAAAATCATGAGCAAGATTATGTACAGCAATGGGCTGAAAAACTCCAATCTGCTATTATTGCAATGCAACCGAGCCTACGCCCAGAATTGAGCTTAGAAGCATTTGATAAAGAAAATGCAGACGGAAGTAAAACGACAGTTTATTTCCCTCGTATCACGGTTTATGTACACAACTTGCCACATAGCTATTTATTGGATGCAGGTTTATTGGCATCAAGTGAATATAAACGTTTATTGCAAAATTCGAAGAGCTGGTTCAGTCTGTTGGAAGATGGTGCTTATTTGCAAAAAGGTGAGCGTAAAATTAACGTTTCGACCTTCCATCAAGTGTGGCAACACATCTTAAGTGACTCTCGTCGCGGTATGATGATCCAACGCTATAAAGGTCTGGGTGAGATGAATGCGGAACAGCTTTGGGAAACCACAATGGATCCTGAAAACCGTAATATGCTCCAAGTGACGATTGATGATGCAATCGAAGCAGATCGGATGTTTGCATGTTTGATGGGTGATGACGTAGAACCACGTCGTGCTTTCATTGAAGAAAATGCACTCAATGCTGATATTGATGCCTAATGAATAATATCTAGTGCAAAAAGGGAATAAACTTTGGTTTGTTCCCTTTTTTTTGATTCATAATTTAAGTATATGATTCTAAAATTAAAAAATAAGCATAAAAAAACCAGTTTATGAAAACTGGTTTTTCTTTATGGAAATGATCAAATACTTAATTGTATTATTCACCGCCAAGTGTACATTCAAAATTGGCTTTATCTACTGAACAGCGTGCTTTTTTCAATACAGACATCATGCCAGCATCATAAATACCTTGTTTAGTCAGTTCTAAACGACCATCACGCATTAACTTTTGATATTTTAGTTTATCTTCAGCCGTTAAATTCATCTTGTATTTTGCTGGGATTGTTGCCTCTAAGCGGTTGATCATAGCGAAGCTTTTTGGCAAGTTTTTCACAAAGTAATCACGAGATTTTTGACCAAAACCAGCAGGGAATTTTTCTGGACGAATCACGAAATCAGCTGTGACTTGTAATACTGGGAAGTTGAACATCGCACCGTTTGCGCCCAAACCTTTTTGAATTTCAAGTGGTTTATAAGCATATGCAGGTGCACCCACCATATCTACTTGACCATTGTTGAATTTAGCAACAAAGTTGGTGATATCTGAAGGTACTGCTTGCGCGCCTACACGCTGTACCAATATTTTTTGTGCATTATCATAGCTCAATACCGCAAACTTTTTACCTGCAGCTTTTTCAATTGAGTTGATGTTTTTATCACGTACGAAAATAAATGCTGAACCTAATGGTGCGATCCCTGCGACTTCGTATTTTTTACCACCTAAAGTTGTGGTCATTTTTGCTGCATTACGTGCATCTAAAGCGAAAGTAATCGCTTTTTGTGCAATCGAATTACTCGGTACACCACCAATTGAGTCGATTGAACCCACAAATTTATTATATTGACGTGCACGCATTGCGGTCATAAACACGCCATCACATTTGCCTGCTTTAAAGTCGTTATCAGCAACGGCTTCATCTTGTTTTGGAATAAGATTAATATCTGCGCCCCAGCTTTTTGCTGTAAGTGCCCATTCTTGAGCCATCTGGAATGATTCGCCAGATTTACCCAATAAGTCGAATACACAAACATCAATAGCAGCTTGAGATGCTGAGCTCACTCCAAGCATGGAAGTAGCGGCAATAGCGAATGCAATTTTTTTCATATTTTCGTCCTGATCTATTTGTTCATCTTTAGGAACTTTCCTTAAGCGCAATATTAATCAGCTTTGTTTGAAAAAAATAGAGTATTTACTCCATTTATTTTTATTTTTTTGATAATTATTGTGAACTAATAGGTTCATTTTATTACATATCATTCATTTTCATAACTAAATCAGTTTTTTAAGCAAACGATAAAGCTTTTATTACAAATTGTTTGTATGTAACAGAATTATGTAATTTTCACTATTTTCCACACCATTTAACTTTTTTTTAAAGATCAAAGTCATATTGAAAAAGCGACGAATGGACAAATTTTATACTTGAATTCCGCTTTATTCTTGATCAAAATGTTGTTGATAAGGCTGAGGGTAATTTTTATTCTAAGCGAATTTTAACGTTCAAAAATACAATTTTTTATTCTTAAGTACGATAAAAATTTAAAAAAATGCGCAGTGTTAATTCTAAAAAACAGTAAAACGCAGTAATGAAATTTTAGTTATCCACAATGTATAAATCATAAAATTTTCAATTTGCATGACTAAATTTGAATGAGATTGACCTGAAAGCACTATTATTAATGATTATTTAGTAGTTCTAATATGTTCCACGCTTGATGTTTTTAATTATAAATAAAAGTTATGTATTCTTTTGGCGGATTTAATGCGGATTTGATTTGAAAAATTGTTTCAATTCTTGGATTAAATACGTTTAGATTAAAAATGGACGAATATGGCGAGATTCTTTTTATGGTGTTGAATGTGTGTCAAAACCCATTAAAAGGGCTTTGATTTTTGAAAAATGACATCGCATCATCGTTAATGGGGCAGATGGAATCTTGGCGTAAAGGTTAGGCGTGAACGATGGTGGTTTGAATCTTCAATTCAAGATTTTATAGACGATGAAAAAATGATTATTTTTAAGTTATTGATTTATATTTATTTTTAAAGCCTGGAGATGAGATAATTCATCTCTAGGCTATTGGAACAACAAAAATTATTCGAAAGAGCTTTCCAGTGTTTCAAGCTCCATCATTAACTCAAGCATTTTCTCTTCAGCTTGTTCTAACTTTAGTTTAAGTTCAGTTTGTTCATCCATCAATTTGAGTAAATCATCTTTACGGCCTGCTTCATAAAGGGCTGAATCTGCAAGTAATGCCTCGATTTCAGCCAATCTCGGTTGAATTTTTCCGATTTGGCTTTCAATTTTTTCTATATTCTTACGAATAGGACGGCTTAGTTCGCGTTTGCGTGCAGCTTCTTTACGCTGAGCCTCTTTGTCTACTTTAGAAATACTTGGTTTTTCAGAAACTTGAGATTGAATAGGTGCACTTGGCTTTTGACCATTTTTCATCATGTCGATACGTGCTTGACGTAACCAAGCGGCATAATCTTGCAGATCACCATCAAATTCTTTACTTTGACCAGCATGCACTAAAATAAGCTCATCACATACTGAAGCAATCAATTGACGTTCATGTGACACCAGAACTACAGCGCCTTCAAAATCTTGCAGAGCCATTGTTAAAGCATGACGCATGTCTAAGTCTAAATGGTTGGTTGGCTCATCAAGGATAAGTACGTTCGGGCGTAACCAAACAATTAAAGCCAAAGCCAGACGGGCACGTTCACCACCTGAGAAACTTTCACTCGGGGTATCCATGCGTTCACCACTGAATCCAAAGCTTCCTAAAAATGAACGTAGCGTAGCTTCACTAATTTTTGGGTCTGCGATTCGTGCTAGCTGTAGCATAGGACTTGCATTACCGTCTAAAGCATCCATTTGATGTTGGGCAAAATATCCGATATTGAGCAACTCTGAATCTTTGCGGACACCTTGAATCAAGGCTAGGTCACCGACGAGAGATTTGATTAGCGTCGATTTTCCTGCACCGTTCATACCTAATAAACCGATACGACTGGTTGGTGTGATTTGTAAATTTACATTGGTTACAATCAGTTTATCACCATAGCCAATATCTGCATTTTCTAGCGTGAGCAGAGGTGAACTCATTTTGGTGGGTTCACGGAAACTAAATGTAAATGGATTATCGACATGTGCAGGAGCGAGTTCTTGCATTCGTTCCAATTGTTTAATACGACTTTGGGCTTGGCGTGCTTTGGTCGCTTTGGCTTTAAAACGATCAATAAATTTTTGTAGATGTGCTTTGGCTTCTTGTTGCTTTTCGAACGCTTGTTGCTGTTGTGCTAAGCGTTCCGCACGTGTTGTTTCAAAAGTAGAGTAGTTGCCTGTATATAAGGTCAAAATCTGATTTTCAATATGGAGGATATGATCAGTGATGGCGTCTAAGAAATCTCGGTCATGTGAAATTAAAATCAGTGTGCCTTCATATGCTTTTAACCAATCTTCTAACCAGAGAATAGCATCCAAATCTAAATGGTTTGTTGGTTCATCGAGTAAAAGTAAATCAGAACGGCTCATTAGTGTACGTGCCAGATTTAAGCGCATACGCCACCCACCTGAAAAGCTAGACACTAAAAGTTCAGATTGATGTTCAAAAAAGCCTAATCCAGCCATCAATTGTGATGCTTTAGAAGACGCTGTATAACCATGAATTTCTTCAAAACGGGTGTATAGATGTGCGAGCTCGTCATTGCTTAGGTTTTCTGGCTGATTTAATTGATCTTGAATTTGCCAATATTCCTCATCACCAGATAGCACAAAATCAATAGCCTTCATATCGAGCGCTTTGATTTCTTGAGACATATGGGCAACAGTCCAAATATTTGGTCGTGTAAGACTGCCACTATCAGATTCAATCCCACCCAGTAAGGCAGAGAATAGGGTTGATTTACCAGCACCATTGACACCAGTCAGACCAATTTTCCAACCGGGATGGAGTTGCATTGACGCTTTTTGAAATAAAATGCGCCCGCCACGACGAATTGAAAGTTGATCTAACTGAATCATAAGAAACTGACTGTTGCATATTGGATGCGATATATTAAAGGATAAATCCCAGAGTTCAAAAAATGTATTGAATAAAAGCTACAACAAATTTGTTTTGTGGGGATGAAAAGCAAGTAAAGCACTTTGATGCTACACAATAATTAATCAGACCTATGACGTCTTTTTTAAATCGATCGATGATGGTCAGGATTAAATGTAAGGATATACATCATCATATTTATTGGGTTAAAGGCATAGAGATCTATTATTTATTGTTATTTAAGCATTTTCTTATTTTTTCATTGGTGTTAATCATTGAATTTTAAAAGTTTAATTTTAAAGCCTTCATTAACAGTAAGTTTCCGATCAAAAAATAGCTAAAACACTGCGGCTTTGTGTAGTATGTATCACATTATGGATAATTAAATGTGTGTTGGTTCGATTTTTAAGGGATCAATGTCCTCACATAAATTTCATTTTATGTTAAATAAATATGGAAGTTTTGATGATGAATAATACTAAATATTTACTGTTCTTTGTCACGATAGTGGTTTCTTCATGGACGCAAGCCAAACAAAATGTGTGTGTATTTGATTTATTGGGTAAGGCTGGAGAATCCTATAAGTTGATGGAAGAGTGGGCCTTAGCTGCCAAAGCATGGGGTGCGGATATTAATCTCACCGTGTATCAATCAGAAGAATTGGTTGATAAAAACTTCAAGACCAACAAATGCGATGCTGCCGCGATGACCACGATGCGTTCACGTGAATACAATAAATTTGGTGGTTCAATTGATGCTTTAGGGGGAATTCCTAGCAATGAAATTGCCAAAAAAGCGATTAATTATGCTTTGGACAAGCGAAATGCAAAGCGTCTGGTTTCTGAGAAAAATGGCGTCAAATACGAATTAGCCATGATCTCGCCGATTGGTATTGCTTATATTTTTGTTCGTGATCGTTCGATCAATACTTTAGAAAAAGGAAAGGGCAAAAAATTTGCTTATCTCCATTATGATATTGCACAAAAGGTGGCTGTGGAGCGAGTAGGGGCGATCGGAGTACCTTCAGACATTTTTAATTTCGTAAAAAAATTCAATGATGGGGAAGTCGATGCAATTGCTTCTCCTGCCTATGCTTACAAGCCATTAGAAATTTATAAAGGCTTGGGTGCGAATGGCGCAATGTTTACTTATCCCGTAGTCAATGTGACGGCTGACTTAATTATCAAACCTGATCAATTTCCAGATGGTTTTGGTATGAAGTCTCGTGAATGGTCAGTTAAACAATTGAACAGTTCTTTTAAAAAAATAGAAAAGATGGAAGCTGAAATTCCAGCAAAATATAAAATGAATGTCACGAAAGAAGATGCACTGCGTTACCAGAAATTGCTTCGGGATGGGCGTATTGAGCTGACGAAACGAGGAATCTACGATCCTGTAATGATGTCGGTATTAAAAAGAGCACGTTGTACTGTGGATCGAACGAATTTTGAATGTTCTCTCGCAGGAGAATAATGTGGGGGAGCAACAACAAACAAGCCATCAATGTTGATGGCTTGTTTTAATATCATAAACTTTTAAATAATTAATCAGTAAAAGTCACTTTTGCAATCGCTTTCTTACTGGCTTGAATCACTAAAGTTACATTTTCTTTCACTGTAAAGCTAGCATCGACAACTTGCCAATCTACTTTAACTGCTCCACGTGAAACAGCATCTTTAGATTGTGCTGAATTTTTAGTTAAACCCGCAGCACGCAAGATAGAAACAATCGAAACCTCTCCATTGTACTCTCCACGTGAAATGGTCACTTCAGGTGTACCTTCAGGTAATTCACCTTCAGTAATTAAGTTACCTGCACCTTTGTGCGCGTGTTCAGCTGCTTCAGCACCATGGAAACGTTCAACCAATTCAAGCGCAAGAATTTTCTTGATTTCTTGAGGATTACGGCCATCCGCCATTTCTTTTAAAAGAACTTCAATGTCGTCCATAGACTTAAAGCTGAGTAATTCAAAATAGCGTTCAATCAAGCTATCAGGCATAGACAATACTTTTTGGTACATTGCACCAGGTGCATCAAATACCCCGATATAATTGCCTAAAGATTTAGACATCTTGTTGACGCCATCTAAACCTTCAAGAATAGGTACAGTGATACATACTTGAGCTTCTTGATCATAACGCCCTTGTAGAGTACGTCCCATAAGGAGGTTAAAGGTTTGGTCTGTTCCACCAAGCTCTACATCAGCTTCAAGAGCGATCGAATCATAACCTTGCACCAGTGGATACAAGAACTCATGAATGGCAATCGGTTGATGACTGTTATAACGTTTTGTAAAGTCATCACGCTCTAACATACGTGCAACGGTCTGTTGTGAAGCCAATTGAATCAGATCTGCAGCAGTTTTTGTTGCAAACCATTCAGAGTTAAAACGAACTTTGGTTTTATTTGGATCAAGAATTTTAAACACTTGTTCTTGATAAGTTTTTGCATTCTCTAAAACTTGTTCACGTGAAAGTGGTGGACGAGTTGCACTTTTACCTGTGGGATCGCCAATCATCGCAGTATAGTCACCAATCAAGAAAGTGACATCATGTCCAAGATCTTGAAATGCTTTTAACTTATTAATTAAAACCGTATGACCCAAATGTAAATCTGGTGCAGTTGGATCAAAGCCTGCTTTAATTTTTAAAGGACGATTTTCTTTCAGTTTCTTCAGAAGATCTTCTTCAGAAATAATTTCATGAGTGCCTCGGCGAATGAGGGCAAGTTGTTCTTCAGCCGGCAGGAAATTTGACATTACAAAAACCCAAATACTTCAGTTAGACGATTTGTGCGATATACTAACATTTTTTCAGCATAATGCAGGCGAAGAATAACTCATGACAACAATCTATATTGGCGTAATGACTGGAACCAGCATGGATGGCGTCGATTTTGTTGCAGCTTCATTTGATCCTTTACATGTCCATGCCACGCTTACTGTCGCTTTTGATCCTGGTTTAAGGGATGAGTTGATGGCATTAACCTTACCCAATGACAATGAAATTGATCGAATGGGTAAGGCAGATGTGGCGCTTGCAACCATGATTGGAAATGGTATTAATCAACTGATACAAGAAAATAACTTAGATAGAAGCCGGATCAAAGCAATTGGCTCACATGGACAGACGATTCGACATCGTCCAGAACATGGCTTTACCTTACAAATCGGCGATCCGAATATCATAACTGAAATTACCCAGATTCCTGTAATTTCAGATTTTAGACGTCGAGATATGGCCGCAGGTGGTCAGGGTGCACCATTGGTTCCAGCATTTCATCAGGCCTTGTTCCAACATGCGACTATTCATCGTGTGATTCTCAACTTGGGTGGAATTGCCAATGTCAGTATGTTGCCTGCGGGGAATGAACAAGGTGTTTATGGGTTTAATACAGGGCCAGCCAATATCCTGATGGATGCATGGTGTCATCGTTATACAGGGCAGCCTTATGATGAAAATGGCAATTGGTCAGCCTACGGTCAACCGATTCGTGCACTGTTAGATCGCTTACAATCGCATGAATATTTTTCAAAAGAGCCACCCAAAAGTACGGGTCGTGAAGACTTTAATTTGGAGTGGTTAGATGAACAAATTTCAGATTGGCGCAATGATTTAGAATATGATGAATTAGAAGATACGCCTGAAAATGTCCAAGCGACATTAATGAAACTGACCACCCGTGCAATCAAAAAAGCCATCTATCGTTCACCTTTAGACACAGGTGAAGTCTATGTTTGTGGAGGTGGTGCATATAACTCCCATATGTTAGAACAACTTCGTTGGCGTTTACGTAAGCATAACTGGTCTGTGCAATCGACCTCTGTTTTGGGCTTAGCGCCAACTTGGGTGGAAGCAACAGCTTTTGCTTGGTTAGCAATGCGTTTTAACCAGCAGTTGAGTGGAAATTTACCTACAGTAACGGGTGCAAAAGATTATCGTATCTTGGGGACGATTACTGTTGTTTAAGGGCGATCATCAGCAAGGTCAGCCATCGCCTTGCTGATGTGATATTGAGATCAAATAAAATCAATGTATAAGGCAATATTTTTAAAAAATTGCCTATAAATTTAACAGTATTTTTCAGCAGTACAGGTACAAAACAAATTTTTTGTCTAACAATGATCGACCTGTTTAGCGTGAAGATTGTCCTTTACTGCTGTTAAAAAAACGTGAGTAAACTTTCAAGATCAGTAAAAATAAAATTTGAGATGCCCATGAGCTTAGCAATCGAAAAGCAACGTATTGAGTCTTTTCAGAGAGAAGGTTTAACCTTTGATGTGATCGATTCAGGTCCTTTAGATGGACAGATTTTTGTTTTATTACATGGTTTTCCTGAAACCAATAAAAGTTGGATAGAGACTGCTGAAATTTTAAATCAACAAGGCTATCGAACTTTTGCGATCAATCAACGGGGTTATAGTCTGGGTGCTCAACCTGCAAATCGTCGAGACTATCGAAGCTCGGCATTGGTCAAAGATGTAAATGCTTTATTAGACATCATCCAACACCCTGTGTATTTGGTTGGACATGATTGGGGAGCTGTGGTGGCTTGGGAAGTCGCGCAAAAGTATCCTGAAAAAATTAAGCATCTCATTACCGTGTCTGTTCCACATAAAGCGGCATTTATACGGGCGATGTTAAGCAGTAATCAATTATTAAAATCATATTATATTGGTTTGTTTCAACTGCCGAAAATTCCAGAACTATTGTTTGAAAAGATCCCTCAACTAGGCTTAGGTCTGTTAAAGAATTCTGGTATGACAGCAAAACAACTTGAAGATTTCCAACAAGACATGGTGGTGGAAAAGCGTCTAAGTTCCGCATTAAATTGGTATCGCGGACTTCCATTTAGTTCAAATAAAAATTTAACCCAACCAGTTTGTGTGCCGACTTTATTTATTTGGGGCAAACATGACTCAGCGATTGGTTCTAAAAGCGTAGCGTTAAATCATCATTATGTAAAAGCACCCTATAAAGAAATTATTATGGATGCGACACATTGGATCCCCGTCCAAAATGCCAAAGCGTTGAGTCAGTATATTTTAGAAACGATTTAATCTTGATGTTCTAACCATAAAAATGCCCTCACAAGAAGAGGGCATGATTTGATTCAAAATATACTTTGAATTAAATGGAGAATGATGAACCACAGCCACATGTGGTTGTTGCATTTGGATTTTCAACAATAAAGCGTGAGCCTTCTAGACCTTCAATATAATCAACTTTAGAGCCAATAAGATATTGATAGCTTAGAGAGTCGACTAACATTTTTACATCGCCGTTAATAAATTCTGCGTCATCTTCGTTCATGCTTTCAGCAAAATTAAATCCATAAGAAAAACCAGAACAGCCGCCACCCGTTACATAGACACGTAACATCAAATCTTGATTACCTTCGCTATCACGAAGTTGGCGAACTTTATTTGCAGCATTGTCGGTCAGCTCAAGTGCTTGGGCGGTCATGATATTGTTCCTCATATTTCAAATGGCTTAAACAAAAAGATCATATATTCAGTATAACATACTCAATATATGGTCAGTGAGTGAACTTTAAAGTAAATTCAGACTAAATTTATCGGATTTAATCTGGAATTATTTATAGTTCTCATCTTGTAGTGCGCACTCAAAGTTTTTAGGGTCATTTTTACAACGGAATTGCCACAGGATTTTCATCATTTGCTTATTGTAAACACCTTGCTTGGTTAAGCTGATACGTGACTCACGCATTAACTTTTGATAACCCGGCTTATCTCCTTCAGGAACTTGCATCCAGTATTTAGCAGGAATATCTGCTTTCATCTTACCAATAATACTGTTGGCACGAGGAAGTTGAGTTTTAATCCAATCACGAGATTTTTGACCATAACCGGCTGGGAATTTATCAGGGCGAATAATAATATTTCCAGTCACTTGTAAAAGTGGATAATTAACAATCGCACCTTTACTGCCTAGACCTTTATGTAACTCTAGTGGTTTAAATACAGCGGCAGGTGCACCAATAATATCGACCTGCCCATTGTTAAACTTACTCCCAAAATTGGTTACATCGGCACTTACAGCTTGAGCACCAATTTGTTGAACCATAATCTTTTGCGCTTGGTCGTAGTCAAGAACTGCAATTTTTTTCCCTGCTGCTTTGGCAACGGTATTGATGTTACGGTCATTGACCATGAGGAAAGCATCACCAACAGGAATTACCCCGACCACTTCATACTTTCCATTGGTCATGTATTTGGCAAAATTTGGACTAGCAAGTCCTTGCATGATTTTTACCGCAAGATTAAGGTCAGGAATCGCACCTATGGCATCTAAAGAGCCTGTAAAACTATTAAATTGACGACCACGCATTCCCGTAATACTGACAGCATTACATTTACCAGCTTTAAAATCTTCAGCAATGACGGCTTCATTAGAATTTACTTTTAGTTCAAGATCTGCACCCCAGTTTTTCGCTGCAAGTTGATAATCTTTCATTAATGTAAAAACGTCGCCATTTTTACCAACCAAATCAAACACACACATGACTTGTTTTGCTTGAGTAGTAGACGCAGCAGCCAAAAGACCTGTAGCAACAATGAGGGCATTAGACCATTTCATTATTTTTTTCCTTTCCATGATCAATATTATTCATGTCCAACCAAACTGGACTTTTTATCAAGAATTTAATTCAGGATATGATTTATTACACAATCAAATATTCCACTCAAATTATTCATTTCCATGGTCATAATTTGAGTGAAATTATCATTTGATATTAGCCAAATCATTGCGTGAAATGAATGAAATCACAATGACTTAAATGACAAAATTTCAAATCAGAATATAAACCTAATCATTTGGCAAATGTCTTGTAAAACCTTGATTTTTGTTTTTCAAAACTTGATTGCATTTGCTAAATTGACAATAGCATTGAGGTGTAGTTTGAACCCTTAGTCTTTATTGTTGTCACGCCCTCGACGATCATCTCGTTTTTTATCACGTTGATTTTGGCGGTCGTGCTGTTGCCATTGTTTTTGGTCAGCTCTATTGTCCCAGCGACGATCATGATTAGATTTGTTATTCCACTCTTGTCGACGTTGTTCCCAATGCTGTTTTCTCATTTGATCACGTTTTGCTTGTTCATATTGCCAACGTTGTCGATCATGCTGAGCTTGGCGCCGTTCTTGTTCAATCCGCATTTGCTGTATACGATAGGCACGCTCACGTTCCCAACGCTGACGGTCATTATTGCGGTCATATCTTGAATCATAGCGTGGAGCATAGCCATAATCACGATAAATAGGTTGTCCATAACCGCGTGCGTCATAACCTTCATCGGGAAATGCAACGCAACCCACAGCAATAATAGATGTTATGAGCGAAACAAATAATGCTTTGATAGCCATAAGTTGTCTCCGTGTAACAATCAAAATAGCAAAAAAAAACTGAGATATAGCAAAATAGTCAATGACAAGTCATTTTAGTCAGATTAGCGTATTTAAAATTTATATTTGTATATCGATGACGAGACTTGTATAAGATTATAGTCAGTCAATTCCTGATCATGTAGAAAATATGAAGAATTTGGACATTTAAGGAAGAAACATAATGGTAGCTTTTCAACGTAATATCCATGATTTAGTCGAAAAGAGGCAAGGTTCAGCGGGCCGTGCTGTAGATCGTTTACCGACATTTGCACAAGAGTCTTTAACCAAGTTATTGGGTTATCCTTATCAATTTCCTCAATTGGACAGCTTTACCAAGTGTTTGATGGCTGCTCAACTTAAACAGGGTAAAGTCGGATTTATTGGTGCAAATGTAGAGCGTTCTAGAAAGCAATTTGAATCACAAATGCAATCGATTATTCATAAACCTACCCATGTTCAATTTGTTGAAGATATTCGATTACCATTACAAAGTGGCAGTGTTTATGCACGTCATTATCATCCCGCACCCAATAAGAAATTACCGATGATTGTTTTTTATCATGGTGGAGGTTTTGTTGTGGGGAGTGTTGATACTCATGATGAAGTGTGTCGATTAATTGCAGCACATGCTAAAGTTCAAGTTTTAAGTATTGAATATCCACTTGCACCAGAGGTTGGGCCTCGTGAACTAATCCAGTCATGTGAAGATGCATTGGCTTGGGTGTATCAAAATCGACGCCAATTTAAAATTCTAAAAAATCGTATTGCAGTTGCAGGAGATAGTGCAGGTGGCAATATCAGTGCAGTTGTGTCACAACGTACTGTGAATTCAGTATATGCGCCACATGCCCAATTTTTAATTTATCCCGCAGTTGATTTTAAGAGTCGACATCCATCTTTCTTTGCATATAAAGATGGCTTGGTTTTAACTGGCTCCGATATTGATCATGTGACGGACTATTATGTCACACGTTTTAATGTTGCATTGGATGATCCAATTATTTCACCAACCAATGGTTCGCTCAAAAAACTTGCGCCAGCTTTTGTGGTCACTGCTGGACATGATGTATTACATGATGAAGGTAAAATTTACGCCTATAAACTCAGACAAAATGGTGTCAAAGTTCATTACCATGATTATGAGGATCAGACTCATGGCTTTATTAACTTAACACCAGTATCACGTAAAGCTAAAAAATACGTTATTGAACTGAGTAAAGAGTTTAGGAAGTTTTGGGATAAACAATAAAGCTGATTGTATATTGAGTAGCAACAACTATTGTTTCACGTGAAACAATAGTTGTTGTTTAAAAAATAAGCAAGATGAGTAAAAACAAAAATACATAAATAGCTAAGCTGACAATATATAAACATATTGAATATAAAGATGCTGAAAGCATTTAAATAATCCGAACTTCAGCTTTTACTCTACAGATAAATGTAGGGTATTGGTAAAGGTGGTGAAATGTCATTTTTCAATCATATAAAAGCACACTAATATAAGCGCAAACTTATCAAATCAATTTAAGGAAAAAAGACAATGATTAAGAAAATCGGTATGGGTGTTGCTTTGGGTATTCTCATGCAACCTGTATTTGCCAATACAGATATGCAAATCAAAACCAACTTAGGCAACATCAATATTGAACTCTATGATGATCAAGCCCCAATTTCCGTCAAGAATTTTAAGAGCTATGTAAATAGTCAATTTTATAATGGCACCATTTTCCATCGCGTTATTCCTGGCTTTATGATCCAAGGCGGTGGTTTCGATAGCAATATGAAAGAGAAAGTAACCCAGCCACCAATTCAAAACGAATCGAGTAATGGTTTAAAGAACCTTCGTGGCACTTTAGCAATGGCGAGAACCAATGCACCAAATTCTGCAACCAGTCAATTCTTTATTAACGTTGCAAATAACGACTTTTTAAATAAGTCTGCGGGTAACCCAGGTTACGCCGTGTTTGGTAAAGTCACTCAAGGACTCGATATCGTAGATAAAATAGTGCAAACCCCAACAGCAACAGTCGGAATATACCAAGATGTACCCAAACAAGCTGTAAAAATCATCAGTATTCAAACGATAAAAGCCAATGTCAAAAAATAGTTAAAAAATAAAGCAGAAATATTTTGGTCATATTTCTGCTTTAATATTAAAAGCTTACGCCATAATAAGTCTAAAAATGAACCAAAACAGCGCATAAAAATACAACACTCAATAAAACAATCAGTTAAAAGCATTTGCGTGTGTAAGAAATTGCCCTATAATGAGCTCATCCCGACGCGATACAGCAAACGAACTTAGCTTAGAGGGTTAAGTTGTTGAATGTTTATTGCGTCTTATTTATCACTGACGAGGTGATAAATTGATCATTAAGAGAATATGAAGAACAACTTGTGTGGATTTTTACTGATTGATTGATCGAAATATTATCATTGATTGATTGGTTTAAATTACTCGAAGTTTATTTGAGAGAATTTGTCAGAAAATTGAT
>WNDP01000003.1 GCA_009912575.1 Acinetobacter bereziniae | reverse complement strand
CCATTGCATAATTAAATGCATCACATACCAATTGACGATCTATCCGATGGCTGGTTTGCCAACCTATAATACGACGACTAAATAAATCTAGCATCACACATAAATACAGCCAACCTTCTTTGGTTCGAATATAGGTGATGTCTGTTGTCCAAAATTTATTTGGCAGAGTGACTGTAAACTGGCGATCTAATAAATTCGGTGCCGTCGGCAAACGATGATTTGAATCAGTCGTATGCTTATATTTACGTGCAATCTTGCTGCGTAAACTAAGCTTTTTCAGCATCCTTCCAACTGTACGTTCACTCATGCAGTAACCTAAATCATGCATGTCGTGCACCAATGAAGGTGCTCCTAAGCGAGCATGGTGTTGCCAATATACAGCTTTTAAATCAGTGTACTTCTGATTGACGTAAATCTGTCTCTTTCGCCAAGCATAGTAGCCCGAAGTGCTGACAACTAGGCATTTACAGGCAGAAGAAACCGTAATTTCAGTCACAGCTAGGCCTTGGATTACCGTGTACTTTTCTTGGCATGATCTGTAAGGAAGTACACATGCGCCTTTTTTAAAATATCATTAGCTTCCCTGAGTTGTTTGACTTCTTTTTCTAAATCGAGAATACGCTGTTGTTCTAGCGAGAGCTGTCTTTTGCTGGAACCAGTGGGGTTGGTCCCACAAATCCATTTATCTAATGTTGAATAACCCACACCTAATTTCTGGGCGATAGCAGCCACAGATTCGTGCGAGTTTGAAAGTGCATAATCAATTGCTTGTTGTTTAAATTCTGGACTAAAGCGTTTAGCCATTTTTACATCTTCAAAGTTAACGTTACGTTATCTTTAGAGGGAATCATTGTCCACCATTGTGTCTAGGATCACTGTACCATTCATTCCTATTCCTAACATACCACTCTAATTAAATAAGACTTTAGACGAGAAATAGATATCCCATGCTACAGCAAAAAAATTGGTTCTAATCTTTAATGCAATGCATTTTTTCTTTTTAAGATCTTCCATGTACCTCTAGTTTATAAGATAGATGTATGATTCTGTTCATCACAGCATCAGCAATAATCAGGTCGTAATATAAAAAAAATCAGTTATTTAAATTAAAATAAGGTTGCTCCATATGCAGCAACCTCATTTTTACAGCTCCATAAAAACTATGGATTATCTATTTAAAAAAATACATTTTTACGTATTGCCCAAACAGATAAAACTAATAAAAAAGTTACTAAACTACCAGCACCACATGAGATTATTAATGCCTGCATTCCTAATTCATTTGCTAGTTTACCATTAGAAAAAAAATGCATTGCCTCCCAATCATTAGGAAAAGAAATAGCTATTATTTTCAAAACCAACAGAGCAGTCCCTAAAAAAGTAATTGGAGCAAGATATCTTAACTTCCAACCTGTCTTTACAATAAGATATCCTATAAATAAAACGGTGATAAGCCCTAATAAATTCTCTAGTATCGACATAGACAACCTCCTACCAATACGTTCGTTGATTCAATCCATTTTGGATTTGTTGTCGAACACCAGCATCTGTCTCATTGAGATTGAGTCGAATCGTAGGCAGTTGTCCTAAATTTCTAGGCCCTTGCATAGGTTGCTGATAAAATTGACGATATAACTGCTGGTATGCTTGTTGTTGAGCTATTTGCTGATTCATTCGTTCATTAGCTCTCTGATCATTGTAGCTACCAAAAATTAAATTGGTTGACATTTTGCCAACAAATAAATTTCCTGTGATCACAAAACCTGCTGTGGTCGAAAATTCACGAGTTTTATTGGTCGCTAGGTTTGCTCCAAAACTTGAAGCTTTTTGCATTAATGTCGCACTTTCAGGAAGAACAGTTTTTGCAACATGTACATCTGCTGCAAGAAATGCTGCTTTACCAACACCACCAAATGCTGCACCTATCGCAGCTTGCTGACCAAGCTCCGTCCATGAGAAGTTACTTCTAAATATATTTACTGTGGCTTTAAAATCAAGCCCCTTACTTGTAGCATCGAGGTATGAATTTAAACCCGTTTTTCCAATATAAATAGCACTACTAAGCCCAGCACCAACCCCCATTGCAATTAATACAGGATTTTTTCCAGTAGGATCAACATACATAATTGGGTTGTTATTAGCATATGCATATGGGTTAGGATTAAACTCTAGACCAGCAGGATCAGGCTCCATATAACGGCCCAGCTCTGGATTGTAATAACGATTATGATTGTAAAATTGCTTAGTTAACTCATCATAAACTTGTCCAGGGAAGCGTAAATGGAATTTAATGGTTTCAATTTCTGGGGCACCAACACCGAATGCTGTTGAATCCCAAGACCAAACAATTGAAGAGCCATCTGAACTATTGATTAATCTTCTTGGGGTATTGTTTAAGTCTGTTACGATCCAATAAATCGTTGCACTTTCACCATATATTGCCGCTATAGGTTTATTTCTGTACCAAATGTACTCAACTATAGGGACTCCATTACTATTATACTCACCGATGAGATGACCTTCTTCATCATACACATATTGTATAGTATCAGCTTTCCACTCAGAACCATTTGCAATATGCGCTCTTAATGTTCGTTGATTTTTGTCATTATATGCCATATAAAATTGTGAAGCAGATCCATCCCCAACCGTTTGATCTCTTCGACGATTTCCAGCATTATCATAAGTTGGAGTAAAGGCTCCATAAATCAATTCAGCATTTTCATTGTGTTGAGTTGCATTTCCATTAATAGCTGATAATTTATTTCCTGTATAAGTATACGTGACATTAGCTTGTGGTTGTTGATGTGCACCTGTTGCGGCTAAAGACGTTCTATTTCCATTTTGATCATAAGTGTATTGAATACCAAAGACATTAACTTCACCATTATTACGTGACTCTGATATTAATCTACTCCCAGCATCATATGAGAATTTATCATATGTTCCATTATTACGCGTGATCTGTGTTATTCGTCCATCTTGATCCGTCTCATAAAGTAAACTGAAGTTTACCGCACCTGCATTATCTTGATTGGTAATGGATTTTATAGTCCCATTCTTACTTGCATCATAAGATATACCATATGATGCAGAACCAGCTCCCCAGTTCCAACCTGTTAAGAATCCAGCACTATTGTAATTTACGTTATTGATAATCACAGTGTCATTAAGACTTATGCTTTTGAGCTGATTCTTTTTTATTTGATCATAATTGAATGTAACTATTCGACCAGATGCTAGACGAAGTACTTGTGGCTTATCATTTGGCGTATAACCATAGCCAACAGATAAAATTGGTGTTGTAGCACCCCATGTTGCAACTGATTTATTGGTCTGAGATTTACCAATCATACGTCCAAATTCATCATATACATAGGAATCGCTAGCACCATATTCAGCATCATTAGATATGACAGAATCTAGGTTATTGAAACGACTTTGATCATATGTATACCCAAAACTATGAATGAGAGTAGGGTCAACACTTGAAGCCGTATTTGAACAAGTTGTTTGACCAACTCTTTCTGCCGCATCAATATTCAAATAATCACATTTCCGTGTACCAAATATAAATTGAGTTAATAAATCACTTTCATCGTAGCCATAGTTTTTATTGCCATAATCTGTGTTAACTTCTTGCGTTAAAACTCCACCATTACGATAATTAAATGGCTGTGAACCAGCGTTAAGAGGGTCTTTTGCTTGAATAAGATTATCGTTTATGTCGTAATTAAAATTATATGCATTTCCTAAGCCGTCTGTATGTGAAACAACACGACTTAAAGCATCATAGCCCCATTTCTCGGTGATACCTAAAGCTGATGTGGTTTGTACTAAATTACCATTTGCATCATAGCTATTTGTTGTTTTATTTCTATCAGAAACATTCCCTTGTTGAATCACAAGTGGACGACCATTTTCATCAAGTGTTATTGAATTCTCGGTAGCAGCGTTGCCTTCACTATCCGACACATTCTCAGAAGCAACTAATCCATTACTAAAATAGCTCCTATTGATTTGACTCCCATCAGATAAGGTCGTTTTAATCAACTGATTATTGAGATCATAAGCAAATGACCTAATTTCACCATTTGAATCTGTTTCTGAAACCAGCCGTTTAAAATCATCATAAAGGTAAGTGGTCACATCTGATTTTTCTCCACTTACTGTTGTTTTACTTGCAATAGTTCCATCATTATTATAAACGAAATTATCTATAATCCCTGATGGATAACTCAACTGTTGAGGAAAGCCAAAAGAATTGTAATTTGTGAAGCTGGTTATACGATCTATACCATTTATATTTTTTGTTATAGATGCAAGATTTCCAAAATTATCATAGGCATATTTGATATTATCAATATCGCCATTTCTTGGGCCATTTATAGAAGCTAGTAGTCCATTAGCCAAATATTCATACTGGGTGACTTTATCAACACTACCTGGTTGTATTGAATTTTGGGTAGTTGTGGTGATTTGCCCCAGCTCATTGATTACATTCGTTTGAGTTAAGTTCCCTCGCTTGATTGTATTGGGAATCCAGTATTTTGTTTCATAAGTCAGTGTGGAAAGACGTTCTAATGGTGTTCCTTTTGCCTCAATCATTTCTAATAAGCGCGCATTTGCATCATATTTAAAATCAGTTCGAGTACCATTTTGATCGATAATTGAAGAAATTTGTCGAATTCCATTTGCCGTTATGAAGTTTTTAATAGGTTTACTGTTATAAGTTAAACAATTTGCGGCACCTTCTGCTTGTATTCTAGAAAATCTTTCATCAGCACCATACGAAGTATCAGGCACATTACCCACATCACTATTAGTAAGATTTATATCATTGGCATAACGATCTGTCTTACTTAAGTTTGCACTAAATTGACGATAAATTGATAAAATGTTGGCATCGGTTTCAATTTTTACATCATTTGCTAATCCTGGTACTTGACTCAAAATGGATGTGTCAGTATAGGCCCAAGTTCTACGGACCACATTCGCTTGCTTATATTCTGATAATATAGGAATTTTTACCTGAGAATTAAATAAAGAATTTTTAGAATAATCTAAATATGTATAATCTTCTCTAGGATTTGCAGTAGATTCAACACTAATTAAGTTTGGTAAATTGTTAAAAGTATAAACATTATCTGGCTTGCCACTAAACATGAAAAATGGTTTAGGCCAAGTTACTGAACGGATATCATAATTATAGTTAGCAACCTGTGGATTTAAAGTATTATTTGAAGTTACACTTGAAATAACCCCTTTTAAATCAGGATTTGTGGTGCCATCATAATGATTTAATTGTAAGGTATTACCCAGATTATCAGATACTGTTGTAAGCAACCATCTATTATATCCAGAAGCATAAGTGTAGCTTAATGATATAACTTTACCATTAGGATAGGTTACTTTGGTTGCTGTATATGATTTGTTATTTGATTGATATTGGAAAACAATTTCAGTGCCTTTATATTGTGCAATAGCTTCTCCCTTTTGGCTTCCTGCAATTAATTTTGTTTCACCATCAGATACAGTTCCCCAATAAGGAGCTCCAGAGGACCTAGTAAATGTCCTATCATTATTATTGTATAAAAAAGTAATAAATTTTCCTTCTTCAGGCAAAAATAAGCGCATTGCAGGGAGAACTCCATTGAAAGGAATAGCAGCACCTTCTTCAAGCTTATATGCATAGTTATGAGTCCAACCTATTCCCATTTCTCTTAGGTCTCTATCCATAGGGTTTTGATAAGTTTGATTATATTCTTTTGATGTCAATTGAATCAGTGTGGAATATGACCTTATAAATGGTAATGGACCTTTTATGTCTACTTTAGACAGTTCAACCTGCTTAGAAATTGGATTTATACCTGAATCACTAATACAAGAATTAATTCGATCTGGACTTGCTGTAAGATCATCCAAAAATGGATTTGCATAAACTGAACTTATACTTAATAATAAGTAAATCATGAAAGTTGATAATAAAAGACATAAATAGGATGAGAGGTATTTTCTTAAAAAAATATACATTATTGCTTTCCTTTTATTTTCATATAAGTTTAAAAATACAATAAAATCATGTGTTTAGTTTTTAATGTATTTCAATTGTAGATAATTTAATCACAATTTCTTCATAATTATGGTGATTTAAAATATAAGTTTTCAATAATTAATAGAAAAAAAGACTAATTAGCAACATTAAAAGTATTGACTTTTCTTAGGTTGAAAAATTTTTTATTTACTCCCAATCATGGTTAAATTTTTTATTAATAATTGTAGTGGTACGTTAGGAGTAGGAATGGATGGTACGATACGAACAGGAATAGGTGGTACATTAATACAAGAATATGCAACGAATAGAAATAGATGATAAATTAATTAAAATTTCTAGCAATAACATCTATTCCCTTTAAATTTAAATCGATTTCATTTGAGAACCAAAACGGTAAAGTTTCAGATCGAGTAATTTTTGATGCTGTTATTGCATTTTTTTTACATATATCTAATATTCGTGTCGGCCAGTTCTCTAGCAACCAGAGAGTACTAATTAATAAGCTAAATCTCTCTTCAAAATTACGAATTTCAAAAACTTGATTCTTTCTGCCCTGAAAAAGAGTAAAAAAATCCAAATTAAGACTTATCAATGCCTCTCTATATAGTGGTGTACCTATTTTAGAATTTAAAAATGAACTTAAATAATGGATTACGTCATAATATGACAGGCTAAGTGGCAATATTCGATTAGATTGTTTTAAATACCACCATCCTTCATCGTGTTTAATAATCAAATCAAAGAGGCTCTGAATTATCTTTGAATCACTTAATTCTATTAATTTGATATTTGAATTTCGTAAATCGAATTCACAGTAACTACAATCTGTAATTGAATTCACTAAATATTTTGACCTTTGGCCTAACTCTTGCCTAAAAAAGTTGATCGGCTGACCACACTTGGGGCATCTATCAAGCATATATATCTGATGAATTGGGCAAACAAGATAAAATGATAAACGCCAACTTTTCCTATAATATGGGATTTTATCTGCTGCTAAACATAGAGGACAAAATACAAGCCAATTACTTTTTCTAGTTCTATGATAAATCCCACATGGCAATACCCATCTGTTAAAACCAGAATTCAATTGACTAAAAAGAACCCCTTCATAACTTCTAATTGTAGTCTGAAATATTTCACTCTCATTTACTCCTGTACGGTATGATATTTGACTTAAATGATTTTGATCAATAAAACAATCAATATCACGAGTCCAAAAACTATGACCATATTGTTCCCCAAATATTTCAATTGCAAAAGAATGTACTTTTGACACATTATCAAAGGCTAATCGAGCAAACCAGGATGAAAACAATTCACCACCTAATGGGTGAGGGTGTGCTGGTAAAATCTTGAAAGTTTCCATGATAACCCCACTATATACTTGAATTATCTTCTACGAGAAGGGGCTTCCCACTTCAATTCATTTAATATAGTTAAATCTATTTTTTCAGTACCTTTTTCGATTGCTAAGACAGCCGCTTCAACAAGAATTTGAGATACTTCTCCTAGATAGCCTTCAGACAAAAGAAATAATTTGTTCGCAATTTGAGGAGTGATTAAATCAGATGGTTTTTTTAGTGGTAATAATCTTTCAAAACTGACTAGTAAGCGTAAAAAATCATCATCATTTTTCCAAAGTGGCAATTCAACTCTTTTAAATCGGTTTGATAATTGAGGATCTGTTGCAATACTTCTTTTGGCTGCTTCAGTTCCAACAGCAACTATTGGAATTTGTAACTCATTCCCTAAATATTTAATCACATTTAAAAAACCACGTTGTTTTTCTGTACTTCCTGCTAGTAAATGATGAATTTCATCAATAACTAAGACTTTTAACTGCACATATTTAAGCAAATGAATAACTTGAAATAACTTTTTATCTACTCGATCACTTTGCTTATAGTGTGCAAATAGAGAATCTAAAATAATATTATATAACCGAGTTTCATCAGGTTTTGGAGGAGCCTGTATAACCATGACAGGAATGTGGACACCTTCTCCATTAACATTTTCACTTGATGGATACATTTTTTCGAATCGCTTAATCAGCATAGTTTTGCCATTATTTGTCTCACCATGAATCAGAAGATTTGGCATGCGATGCGTTTTAGGCATTATCATTAACTTATTCAGTTCTTTTAATACGAATTGTGATTGTGGGTATCCAATCCATCGAGGAGATCGTATTTTGTATATTCGCTCATATAAAGGTAAATCTATATGACTCCTTGATGATTCATTTAAATGCATATATTCACTATTCATTAATAAAATCATCCAGCTCATCAAAAGGTAAAATTTGCGTTGTTTTGATTTCTTGAAAATCTTCTGTTAACTGTTGATCACTATTTAGCTCATCACTTTCATTTGCTGATTGAATATGATTTTTCGCCTTATTAAAGCCCGAATTTCTTCTTTGATAAGATTTTCTTGCAGCCTTTGTCTTTTCTGAGGATATTTCCTCAATCTTTCTAAGCCTATTGAATGCATCGATAATATCTTTCTCAGATTTGTTATCCAAATGATCTGTTTTCGCTTTCTTTTTCGCTTCACGAAGATCCCATATACTCATTTTAGGATTCGAAATATTTCTATATGGGATTGGATAGTATGTATTGACTTCTGGGTCAAAAAACCAAATTTGGCTAATATCACGAGAATCACGTCGAAAGGTAAATTTCTTCTTTTGTCTAGGATTGTTCGGATCTTTAAAATTAATCCAGCGTCTGAGTACGTCATGATAATAATGAATATTATCAATAACTACTCCGTAATCCTGAACACTTCGAGAAATAAAGGGCATGAAATCTAACTTTAATTTATTTTCATCTAAAATCCTTGAAGGTAAGCCAGTTCCTTTTTTCTGATCAGTCCCTAGAATTCCTTCTGTGAATTTGGCAAGTGGAGGCATGCCAATCACACTATGCTTTTGTATGTGGTAAGTGTCTACAACTAAAATCGCAAACCATTCTTCAAGTTCAGATAGAGTTTTATCAGCATACTTTTCAGAATCATAACCTTTCCTTTGGGCAATATTTGAAAAAGTTGTTCCAGCTAAGTCATGAATTTTTCTTAGAAAAGTACCTTGTAATCTTTCAATATGACCACCAAAGTTTGGACGAGCAACAGGTCTCCACTCTAAATTAATACCATATTGTTGACATGCTCGAGTAAGCATTGCACCTCTAAATTCCTTAGCATTATCAGCGTGTACCTTTTTAGGCAAACCCCAAACTGGCCATTTTTGCTTCAATTCATAACTTTGTGTATATGTATCTTTAGGTAATATGGCTTGCGTTAAACATAAACCAACAGATAAGGCACTTGGCGGATCAAATGAAATATAAAAGCCAACCGTCATACGACTGTACACATCAATTGCGACTGTAATCCATGGACGACCAATTGGTCTCCTATAAATATCATCTACTAAAATTATATCCAATTGAGTATGGTCAATTTGCCAAACTGCCTGAGGATAGTCAGCATTGGGGAAATGCCCTGTTTTTGGTTTAAACTTATCTTCTGCTGCTTTTTTACCAAATCTATGTGAAATCATAGAATATTCTGAAAGTTCTTTAATTCGATTCCTTATCGTATTGTGATGAGGAATTCCTAACTCTGAATTCTTACAAATTCTTTTAATTTCAGTCTGTATATAAGATATTGATTTTCTTTGTGGAGTTAAATAGTGTTGATTTATGACCTGAGTAATTATCAATTCAACATTATCATCTAACCGCTTCCCACCTTTATCAACACGTTCTTTTGGTAGTAATGAAGTCACTACACCTTCAGCTTCATAAGCTTTGATCCATTTATACAAGGCTGAGACATTAAAACTATATTCTTCAGCTCTTTTTATTACATCAGCTCTAGTTCTATTTGGCGATTCCAGTAAGGGCTTAATTACTTCATATTTTTTTAATGCTTTTGCCCAGTTATCATCACTGACACGTTGAATATCATGATCAAAAGAAATATTTTCAATTGCGGTTTTAGGTTTATAACTTAACTGTGAAATATTGATAATCTTTTTTTCATTTTTATCAACATCTAAAAGTAATAACTCCTCAAAGTTTAAGATAGCTTTAATCAAAAATTTCTTATTTTGAAAATAAATTTCTGCACCAACTTTAAGCACAATTTCATTCAGATTTTGCATTGTTGTCACCATATCTCACTATCCATAGTTAAGGGATACATCAAATTTGTGCGTACCTGAAATGTTGAAATTAAGAACCATAATGCTGTTAAATATTGTGCCTGTTCCCATTGATCTTGTGAAATAGTTGCCAATAATTGTTTCGGGGTAGTATATTTTAACTTTTGTAATTCATCATCTAAGGTCGTAATTAACTCAATCTTTGGAATTGGATAGCGGTATCCTAATAAAAAACGTGCGTTTTCATTAAAGTCATTACGAATTTCGTTCTCTGTTAAAATTTTGAAAATCCAACCTTGCTCTTTAGCAAATTTTTTTGCTTGTTTTAATTTTGGTTTGAGCTCAGCCCAATTCTTTTTAAGATCTTCCCTATATTTTACTTCCACTAATTTTGGTTTTTCAGCTGCTCCTTTATATTCAATAAAAACATCTGGAGTATAAGTTCTTTTTTGACCACTATCATCTACCCATTCGAGCATTATTGGTTGAACTGTATATGATTTCACTTGTACACTAAATTCTAGTGAGGTTAGTAGATCACGCTCCAATGAAGATTCATAACGTGCTTCATCTGTGGATTTTTTTGACGCAATAATGCCTGTAACACTTCTGTAATTTTTAGGAATAATCCTAACTGATTTTCGAATTTCCAAACCAGTCTCTCCAAACAATGTAAATCCCGATTCAGTCTCTAATAGTGCTGGCATAAAATCTCCATTAATTTTGTAAAAATTGAGTTTTATGCCTATTTGATACACTTTATTTTTGTTATTGTCAACTGAATTGAAAATTATGAAAGCTGTTCTTTTACCTGGTGATGAAAGCCAAAAAATCCGTGATAGCCAAGAGTTTCAGGATTATATTGATTCGGCAAGAAAAGACGATAACCGTAACTAAGAAATTGTGAGGTTCTTTTGGATAGTTTGAGAATATTTGTAGGAATGATCTATAGTGAATGGTTTATTCTTCTATTTTTTCTGTTTCTTGCAATATCACCTTTGATCTATTTGCGCTCAACAATTCAAACGCCTAAAGTGTTTTTTTCTTGGTTGTTTGGTGGTTTGTTGACGGTTTTGGTGTTTTTTTATTTTATTATTCCTGTACCTGATACTGTTCAACAAAGAGAAATTGGATTTATTAAAAATTTTCAATCAGAAAATGAAAGTCCTGCATTATTTAACCTGGAAAGAGTGATGGAAAATGAATGCGGGTCAAGTTATTTAAAGGCTTATCAATACTTTTTGATGATAACTGCTTTTAGAGCAGATTTTGATATAACTCTAAACGCTAAAAAGATGGTTTCTATGGGTGGTATGGAAGATTATAAGAAATACTCTGAAAATAAGTTGTGTGATATGCAATCAAAGTTAAATTAAAAAAATATGATGAAAAAACCGCATTTCGATGCGGTTTTTTATATGTTTTTAAATATATTGCTATATACACTTTACAAAAAAATAATATTCAAATAATATATAATAAATTGCAAAATAGTATATTTTGCATTTCGATATATATAATTTTGCATTATAATTGTACATAGGGGTGTGTTATGAAAAAATTATTTTTGATTTCTTTGTGTGGTTTTCTTGTGGGTTGTGGCGGAGGGGCTGGGGGGTCAAGTTCTTCTGCTACTGACAGTAAAAATAATGAAAGTACAAATATAAGTACAAATTATTTCACTGAAACACCAAAACTAGAAAGTTGCTTTCCTGGCTCTGTTACTGAGCAATTGAAACAAGATGCGTTAAAGCGAATTAATGAAATTCGTGCATTACATAATTTGTCAGAAGTTACTTATGATTATTCTAGTGACAATGAAGTAATGCAGACGGCACTTTTTATGGTGGCTAATCGTTCTATTTCTCACAATATTAATTCTAATGGTAAGTGTTATACAGAATTGGCAAAAGCAGGATCGGCAAATGGTAATTTATCATTAAAAAGTGTTGATTCTTCGGTTGATCCTCTTTCGCATATTACAGGCTGGATGAATGAAAAGGATTCTCCTGATTTGGCGCATAGACGTTGGTTGCTTAATCCATTCTTGAAAAAAATAGCTTTTGGTTATTCGGAGAATAACATTGGTGGACGTAAAGTTGTGGCTGCTGCATTAAAAGTTATTTATTTAGATGATTTGAAGAATGCAAATAACAGCACAGGCATAATTGCTTATCCAATGAATCAAGATTATCCAATGTCTTTATTTGATAAAGATTCAAAGCTTTCATTTTCAATTTTTGATAATCAATTAGATTTTTGGCTAAACAAGAATATTGATTATTCAAATGCTGTAGTTACTGTTAAAGAGCGTAATACAGGAAATGAAATAGGTTTAACAGACATTAATTTCGATAATCGAAATATAGGCTTGCCTAATAATTTTGAATTTAAAGTTACAGGTCTAAAACAGAATACTTTATATGATGTTCATGTTTCTAATGTTTCCGTGAACAGTGTGCAACGTGAATATGATTATCAGTTTTCACTTAAATAGAGATTTAAAAAGGGAGGGTGTGGCGCTGCAAGAAGTGTGATAGATACAGCTCTTTTTAGTCTCGTTAGGACTGGCATCGTAATTGACAACTAAAAAGAGCTGCTTTTGGCGTTTATACATGTCGTATAAACGCCTCAATTGTATTACGGATATTGAAAGATATCTGTTTATTTTTTTTAAAAATTGAGGCTCTAAATGAACAAGTTTTTCAAAGTTATTTTATGTAAATCAACAGGGCAACTTGTTGTTGCTAGTGAAAATACTAAATCGCGTGGCAAGTCAACTGTAAAAAGCAATATTGTTAAGCTCCTATCCATTACTGCTGTGACCTTTTCTGCATGTGCAATGTCTAATATTGCGTCTGCTGCAAATACACAATGTTATAAATATAGCCCACAAGAAGGGGGGAATGATTGGTTTAATCCTGAACTATCATTTAAATGCTTAGATGATGTATTAAGTGGACAAATTAAAAATCTACAAGATACGACAATCTCGCTAGGCAATGAAATCGGTGGTTCAGGTACACCAGTTGATATTTCAGGAAAAGCTGATACAACTTATGTAAACAGTGAAAATAGTACACAAAATCAGGTTATTGAACAGAATAAAACTGATTCTGAAAATCGTGATGCTGCGTTGGGTGGTCGTATTGATAATACTAATGCAGCGGTAACTCAAAACAAGGCCGATCAGCTGGTGAAAGATACAAGCCAGGACAATCAGATAGCACAGAATAAAACTGATTCTGAAAATCGTGATGCTGCATTGGGTGGTCGCATTGATAATACTAATGCAACAGTAACTCAAAACAAGGCCGATCAGCTGGTGAAAGACACATCACAAGATGATTTGATCGCTAAGAACAACAGCGATTCACTTGATCGTGATAAAGGTCTTAAAGACAACATTGATCAAAACAAGGCTGATCAGCTGGTGAAAGACACATCACAAGATGATTTGATTGCTAAGAACAACAGCGATTCACTTGATCGTGACAAAGGTCTTAAAGACAACATTGATCAAAACAAGGCCGATCAGCTGGTCAAAGACACATCACAAGATAGTGAAATAAAGCGTCTGGATGATACAAAAGCAAATATTACTTATGTACAAAATTTGGGTTCTAATGTCTTGAAAGAGGCCAATTCGTATACTGATTATCGTGTAAACAGTCTTGAAAAAGAGTTTAGAAAGGAATCTTCAGAACTAAAAGCTGGTATTGCTGGCGCAATGGCAATGGCTTCTATGCCTCAAGCTACAACGGGTGGTAAGGGGATGTTTACTCTCGGTGGTGCTTCGTATAGAGGCGAAACAGCCATTGCTGTAGGTGGTAGTTTAGCATTTGAAAGTGGTTTTATTCTCAAAATGGGCGCTACTACTGACAGTAAAAATAATACTGGTGCTTCACTTGGTTTTGGTTATGAGTTCTAAACAATGGGCTAGTTTCTGATCCGAAATTTTTTAAGTTGTTAAATAAAGCGCTAATAATAAAATAGCGCTTTATTTATTTTAACTATTAAGAATAAAAATTGTTTTGGCAGCCTTTACTTGCCCTTATGTTGTCAGCCCATTCTATAAGTTGTTCGTTGTTTGTTGGTTTTTTACTTTGCTGGGCTAGTTTTAACCAGCAGCTTGAAGCGTGTTCAGGGTCTTCTTCTTGTTTATCTCTATAAATGTCTAAATTATGTGTTACCTGATCCGCAATAAGAGGGTGGTGTATGTATAAGTAACCTATAGCGTAAAGATCAGCGAAAGTTTCTTTCCATAAAGTTGATTCTGATGTAGCACTTGCATCAAGATAAGCTTCCATATCTGTAATGTTCTTTCTTAATTTGGGTGCAATGGCCTGATTTCCTATAATGGGTGATTTAGGGTCTTTAATTTTATCTAAGTTGAAAGTAGCAAAGTCTCTTTTTATATCGAGACAATGAGCAAGCTCATGTGCCTGGATCGTAATTTTTGCTATATCAATTTGTTGAGCCATTAAATCTGCTTTCGGTATATTCTTAACAAGCTTTGATTTCATGTCTTTAATTGAATCGTCTGTATAGTTTAGGGCGCAATACCCATTCATGATATATAACGATGCGCCTGAGCTATTTGGAATAATCAGCCTTGTGTTGGCCCATGAAGTGTTCTTGTTTCCATAACGGACATATACATTATTTTCTTTACCTAATTCTTTTATGGTGTTCAATTCTTTGCTTTGAAGCTCATTAAAGTTTGAAGCTTCAAACTTCTTTTGATCTCTTAAATTATATAAATCACCAAAAAATAATGCTGAAAATACAAGGAATCCAGCAAGTACAGTCATGATGCAATATACCGCATAAGGTGTGCTATTTTTATCGCTAACTGTTTCTCCTAGTGATTTGTAAATAAAGTGGGCAATATATAGAAAGGATATTGCTATTATTGCCATATTCAAGCCAAGCATATAAAAGCTAGGCTGAATATATAGCGTCATCATTACAAATAATATTGAAGAAATAACTAATGCTGTAATTGCAGTAAATACTAAAATTATTTGACTACTGTTTTTCATTACCGCCCTCTAGTTTTTTTATTTTCATTGGCTTCAATTTTTTCGACTTTGGATTTAGCTTGGTTATTTGCATTGTGTCTAATACTTACTTTTTCACCAACTTTTGGAACGTGGTCTAACTTATCTTTTTCATGGACAATGACGTACTTCTGAGAGTTCTCTAGCTGCTGAAATACCTGTGTTTTGTTTTCAGATATGATGTTGCCTGTGTGTAGTCCTGGTGTGGCTGGAATAAGTGTTACGTTGGAAAGGGTGGCGGTTGCTACAGTGGTTTGTAGGGTTTGGTTGCCAGCATAAACCTGATTTTTATTTTGGTGTTGTTCAATCGTTTTTATGTCCATGCCTTGTTGAATTAGTTTGAGCATTTCTTTTGCTGTAAGTTTGCTGGTTTCAGGATATTCATCCAGCATCTTTGCTGCTGTAGTCATTTTATGGGCTGATATTGGATTACCAACATTTAGGGGAACATTAAAATTTTGGCCTAACTGTGTTCTGATTTCGCTTACAAGGTCTGTTGAAGCAAATGCAATTTTTCCGTTACCTGTAACTTGTAAGTTGACATGGTTGTATTCTGTATTTTCCTGTTTAAGACTTTTGTGTACGCCAAGACTATTGAACGTTACGCTTTGGCACTCAACATTAGGAATAGCAATGTCGGTTAGGTGAGCTAAAACCATTTGGCTTTGGTGTCCACCTAAGCTATGGCCCACACACGTATTGTTTCAATCTTTTGGTTCTTCCGATCTAGGTCATTGATAACTTTGTCAGCAAAACGTTTTGCTGCTATATCTGCCAATGTCTCACGTACACCTACTACAATCTGAGGGTCAGTCACTAACCAGTCTCTTGCTGTGGCGCTTCCACGATTACCAATAACAACCTCTTTTTTTGCTTTATCATAATAAGCAATACCACCATGATCTGAACGTTCATCCTTTGCATAGCCGACAAAATCTAAGTTGCCACTGATCTTTAAATCTTTGCTTCCTGTTGGATCGGTTAAGCGTTGATAGGTATTTTGAGTAATTTGTACTAAATCCCGAATATCAGCCATTAGCCTAGCTCCATAAATTCAACATAGTTATTTACAGCCAAAGCAATTAGGTTTTCTGTTGTAGCTATACCGTAGGTTGTGATGCCATTGACTTTGCGCTTAGATAATTCCATTCCCTGGCTATTTATTAATTTCAAATAGGATGTTTGTGCAGCATGATCATAGAAATCAATAATCAGCTTATTGTTATTGATTACCTGGCAATTTAAATAGTCGTCGCCATTGGTAACAGTATTTTTATAAATAATTTCTTTCGTGTTTAAGTCGATAATGAATAATGTATTTAACATTGATCCATCTTCATCATTGTTTATTCTTAAAATAACAGAAACGATGTGGCTTTGATCGTTTGTTGCTAGTTGCGCTGTATAAGCGTCATTGCCCAATTCTAGCGTGTTCACCTGTGAGCTGGTCAAGTCCATCACGGTAAGCTTAAAAAGGCCGTCTTGGTCATCTAATGCGATTGTAAACAGTAATTGATTAGATACTTTTGCATCAAGGATAAGAGAGTTACTAGAAACGGTCTGTTTTAATGTCCAGTCATTAGAATCGTAAATAAAAATATCTTCCGCAATTTTTCCGTTTAATGTTTGAAGTAGTGGTCGTTGACAGGCCACCATGAAATTATCTTTAGAGTGCGAAATGGCAACAATTTCACGGTTTTCTTTACGATTTAACTTTTGTATTTCGCTGAAATTTTCACCGTGTAGGATCACCGCATTTGCAGCTGAATTGGCAATGAAAGCAATATTGTTCTTAAAGAAAAGTATTGAATTAATAGGGTTAAATGCTTTATCAAAGCGGATTGTTTTGACTTTTGTACGGTTGCTTACATTCCAAAAATTAATCTTGTTTTCGGAATAGCAGCCAGTGGCTATTAAATCTTTGGTCAAGTCCATCGCCAGGGACGTGACTGCAAATTCTTCTCTAATGCTGTTCATATTAAGCTACTGCTTTGAAGTTGTGCTAATTATGCCTTATTTATGGATGTTTCCATAATTCCAGTGTGTTTATAAGTATATAAAATGAGCTGAAATATTTACAATAACACTTTACAATTACATACAAATTTTCGGATACGAAAAATAAAAAATCAAGTATAATATCGGTATAACCAAGAGGATGTTTGTCTATGAATAGTGCAGTTAAGTTAGAAGAAGCTTTCCGAAGTGCTAAAGGTATCGTAGATCACGAATTTTCCCAGGATGTTATTGATGCTTGCCAGGCTGCGGATCAGGCAAGACAGCAACGTATTTTGAATGGCGAAACAACATTTGAACAGGAAGATGCTGCATTAATGGCGGAATGGAAAAGACTTAATGCTTCCAAGTAGTAAGAATGATTAAAAAGTCAGCAATTATGCTGATTTTTTTATTAGGAGAGGAAAGTGAGCGAGTATTCAGATCAAGAACGACAAGAATTTTACGCAAAAGTAAAAGAAATATTAAATGAACCTGTTACATCGAGAGAACAGGCAGATAGTAATACTCAACTAGAATATCGAATTACAAAAAACCGTACTGAGGCCCTTGAAATTAACCCAATCAAGGGAAATTACGATTTTAATCATTTGGCGCAAATACATCATAAGCTATTTGATGGGATTCAAGATTTTGCTGGAAAGCAAAGACACTTTGATATTTATAAAGCAATACCCTCACCAGAGGGGAAAAAGGAAGTCGGGTACTTCCTAAAGGCCAAAGATATTCATTTTTCTTTTGAAGACTTTACAAAGGAAATTAAAGATAGCAATTCCTTAAAGGGGCTGAATAAAGAACAATTCGTTGATAAATTTACAAACTTGTACGCCAACATAAATGAGATTCACCCTTTTGAGGAGGGGAACGGTCGGGCAACTAAATTGATGATGAAGCAGCTGGCGAATGAAGCTGGGTATCAGGTCAATTTTGATCAGGTGGAAAAGCGTGAGTGGAACTATGCGTGTAAACGAGCTTTGAGTGATCAAACACGGTTTCATGGCTCGGATCAGATTACAATGCCAAAGGATATTCAGTTGCTAAAGGATGTAATGAATAAAATTGTTCATTCCTTACAAATAAAACAAGACAACGTAATTGATGAGAAAGAAACATTAAAAAAAACAGCACTTGATTTAGCGCCTAACGCCCAGGTACACAAAGCAAGTCCTGGAAGATATGAGGGGCGTATAGTTGCTGAAACAGAAAACTTTGTCGCCCAAAGGCTGGGGGATTACAGTAAACACTTTGTCGTCCATGAAAAGAAAAGCTTTGATCAACCACCTAAAGTTAATGAAGTGGTTTCAATTACGCATAAGGCTGATACTAATACTGCAAAGGTAGAAAATATGCAGAATAAAGAGCTATCTAAATCTAAAGAAATTAAACGTTAATTTTGGTGCTATAAATGAAAAGTATAATTCTTACTCTATTGGCGCTATATGTGATCTTCCATATCGCTGCATTTTTTATAAACCGTCATGATAATGCAGAAGTTTGGTTAAATAATTGTTTTGAAACGCCAAAAAAGGATTGTACGGTTTACAAAGGTAAGTTGAAACAAACATTCATTAAACAGGATTATATTATTACAGTGGATGGTAAGGATATTTATCTTCCTAAAGAGCAGGTTGGCGGTACAAAGTGGGAAAGTACAAGTGATTGAGTTTTTTGAAAATTTGGGTCTTTTTAGAAGTATTTTTTCAGGGGTAGCTGTTGGTGTATGTTTGGCAATTATCCTTATTTTAATAAAGATTATATTTGTGGTAATTATTCAGTCAAAATTCAGTTTGAAAATTATTGAATATCCATTTAAGGGGATATATTTCAAGCGCATGATTAAACTTGCACCTGTTTTTTTCTATTCCCCTGTAGTTGATAATAAAAACATGAATCTTACCGATGCTATTAAACTGGAAGATAAAGGCTGGTTTAAAGATGCGATAGAGAACCCTTTGCAATTGCAAGATGATAGCCTTGTAAACAAGCAGAATGCACCTTTCATATATTTTAATCCTGAAACAATGGAAGTATATGGAAGCTTTATTTTAATGATTGGGCGGAAATATCAAACTAAATATTTTTCAGCAAAACTTGTTGAAAAGATTGGAAGTGAAAAATGCTAAATCTTATCTTTTTCTGTGTTTGGGTCGTTTTGTCATTTAAAGCTGCTCGCTATTTTCTGAATAGCAAACTTCTTGATAAGTTAAATGACATTGATATGAAGAAAACAGCGACATTACATGATGCTGTAAAGAGCCGAATTTGTGATTATGCTAGGCCAACGGAAGTAGGGATTTTTATTAACCATGAAAGCTTTAATGTGAAAGAGTGTAGTAAGAAAAAAGCACAAGAGTTTATCCAGGTTTCTAACAGTATTAATGATTTTTACTATATTGCTGGCAATAAAAACTTTGTGACCGTGGATATTCGAGAGGAGGAAAACATAAAGATTTTAGGCACATTGCTTGTCTTAAAACCAAAGGAAAAAAGCAAAGAATATTCAATATACCTTAATGAAATATGATTTCCGATCCGAAAAAATTAGTATTCTAATGTAAAGCGTTATTGACAATATAGCGCTTATTTTATTATAATGACCACTCAAACAACGGATATGGCAACAGCCATGTTGAAGTTAGAAAACCAAGAGGACATTATGAGTATTAATATTGAAAACCTAAGTGTTGAGGAATTAAAAAATCTTCAAGTCAAAGCTGATAAACTGATTGAGGAAAAAACTGAGCAAGCCATTATTGATGCTTATGATCAAGTTTTGGCAATTGCTGATAATGTTGGCTACTCTATTTCTGAGCTATTAGAAATGGGTGCAAAGCGCAATAAAAAAGCAACACGCAAGCCTGTAGAGCCACGTTACCGAAGCAAAACCAATGCTGCTGATACTTGGACAGGTAGAGGGAAGCAACCACGTTGGTTAGTGGCTGAAATCGAAGCTGGTGCAAATTTAGAGGACTTCTTAATTTCTTAATAGCTTTGCAAAGGGTCAGATAGGTTTATCTGACCTTATTTTAATTTCATAGATTAAAAGAGGAAACCAATGATTATTCTTGGTTTAAAACAATTTCAACTGGATTGGGTAAATAAATCAATTTAAGGGTTTGGTTATGGTTAAGATTCGTATTAATCAAAGTAAGTCTACAAAAAATGAATTAGAAACAGCCCTGAAATTACAGCCAGCGCAAAGATCTCAATACTTATCTGCTGTTTGGCAAAACAATTATATTAGAACTAAATATAATTATCTTTTTGAAATTCCATTAACTGTAGATGCTAGTATTGAATTAGATGTTCTTCGACAGAAGTTATTTAACTCAATCCCAAAAGAAGAATTTATAGAGGAATTGAAAAAAACAATCTATTGGGAAAAGTTCAAGCACTTTAAAGTTAAAAATATTTAATAATAGCGAAAGGAGCATATATGTCCTTATATCTTGTTCTATTTATTGATGGTGAAGAAACTTATGATTGCTATGATTATCCATTATCTGAGCATGTAGAGCTGACTGATCCAGTAGAAATCTACAAAGAGCTTAAAGGAAAGTATCCTGATAGTGATGAAGAATTTACACATGAATATAAGATTATGTGGAAGTGGAAATAAGGAGTTTTAAATTGAGATATTTGGTCTTGTCGTTATTACTTTCTATGCCTTTTGGTGTATATGCTGCTAACAAGCTTGCACCTGAGCAGTTATCGGGGTTTGTTGGCAAAAAGGTTACTGTTTGTGGAAAGGTTGCTGAAATTGCTACTATCAAGAGTGATACTTTTATTAACCTGGATAGTCCACATCCATATCAAAAGTTTTATTTTTACCTAAATAATCAGAATATTAGTTCAAATAACCTTTTTAAAACTGTTTGTGGTACTGGGGTTTTAACTAATCATAAAGGGAAGTTGCAAATTAAAATTGCAGATTCAAAGGCTTTAACCTTTAGCTAGTGTTCATAGGCCCTTAAACCTGTAATAAAATGCCAATCAAGAAAACTGATCCTTTTTTGGTGTACTAAGAAAAAACAAGCACTTATCAAATTCAGGATTAAGCCGGTGCGATCGCTGCAGAAAGTGTGGCCGTGGAATATTTTGCCACTCATTTTTTAACTATTCTTAGTCGAATTGGTCGATTCATTTTTGCGTACTTCATTAAATTTAATTTCGTTGAATTTATCGGTGAACTCACAGAGCTTTAAATTTTTATCTATATTTAAATTGGGTTTTGGAGACACCTTAAAAACTTCTGTCTTGTCTACATGGCCCTGTATGTCTCTTTGATAGGCATTAAGCGCCCAATTATAGTCATGCCCCCTTAAATATCCATTATCACGGCAAGGCATAATTATATTATTCACAAGGGCATTTGAGCCAATACCATATTTAGCTTGCTGGATCAGCATCTTTTTTAGGTTCTCTTGGGCCACTGGTGGGATAGGTGCTGCATTAAGCGCCAACCAAGAAATTAATGTCATAGGTATAGCAAAAGCAAAGGCGTTATTCGTAGGCTTTTTTAACAGTGAAAATAATGCAAATCCCAACAAATACATCGAGATAAAAATACAAACTATTGAAAAAAAACTTCCCAAATATAGGAAATCTAAAATAGCAATTAACATTCCATAGCGCCCATAATTTTGTAATTAATTATATCAAATTTATCTATCTTACGTCTTGGGAATACCGCCAACCATTGTGATTGGAAGTAACTTAAAATCATAACTTTCATTTTTCCCTTTTGGGCCATACCAATACAAATGCCAATGAGATTTACGCAAATGTGGCATACGTTTCCCTCCACTTTTGGCATGTTTTTTTGCATCTTCCAATTCTTCATAAATTTTCTTAAATTTTTCAGCGGTTTCTGTGCCGATTTTATAAGGTTTATATTTTGAAGCTTCAAATAATCGCTTTTCCTTTTTCACCTGGACAAATTGAACAGGTTTATTGTTGCTTTCAGGAGATAAAGGCGTAATTTCAGGTTTTTGCTGGCTAAACCATAAAACCAGGTTAATTATTTTTTTCTGAATCTCTAAACGGTCGTTTAATTCTTCACCCATTGTTTCAGGTTCATAATCTTGTTGGAATTGATCAACAAAATCAGTCAAGCTTGACTCAATATCCTGATCTTCATTGAGCATGATAGCAATGGTTCTAGGCAAACCATTATCCAGGTACATAGTAGAGACTAAAAGCTTGTCGCCACACAGTTCAGTAACGCAGAAAAGAACACCCACAATTTGACAATTTTCAAATTTGAGATCCACAGCATTATCAGTCTGTATATACACACACAGATCAGGAAGATTGATGATGTAGTTCGGGATTACACCATCAAAACCAGTTTTTAAAATTTCGTTGATCACTATACTTTCAAAACGATAAACGTTCTTGGTGAGCATCCAGTTACCAAGCGTCACCAGCTCACCTTGCGTTACAGGTAGGCGATCTAACAACTCTTTAGGGATGTGTTCCCCTACTTTCAAATTTGTGGCCCAAGCAGGCATTTTGGCTTTAACACCGTAATGGCCCATCACATTTTTAAGCGCCTGTTCGTAGACAGAGCCATTTTTTAGGTTTTGCATTGCCACAGGTAAAGTCTGTGCTTGAGCGCTTCCATGTTCACGCTCATGATCCGCATCGAGCGCAGAATAAATCCAGTCATCCCAAGTTAATAAAAGGTCTGATTCTTTTTCATCAGCACGATTTTTTTGATTATGAATTGCTCGTTTCTCGATCTTTTTCATCAAGCCAGGTAAGTGCGTTTTCATGTGGTTTAAGCGTACCGCTACCACTTTTAAAGGTATTAAAAATTCCGCTGGTACATTAGCCATAATTACAACCTAATTGATAAAAAAAGTACAAAAATCAAAACATTAATTCTTACGAATTGTGTAAGATAACAAAGAATTAGCGATTATGTAAGAGGATTTTAGTAATGAGTATAACGCCTAGAGTAGTAATAAATATGGTGAAGAACACCATCACATCACAAGAAAATCATGTAAAGCATGAAGCCGACAGTTCGTATTTAAAAAAGGATAAGGAACAGATTTACGTTCAATTCCAAAATGAACGAATCGAGGTATGGCATAACGGTGAACACCAAAAAGGTATCGAAATAAAGAACCAGGTAGATATGAAAGGTGCTATGGCCAAAGCTGATGAAATCATCAAGGAAATTAATGGTCATTTAGATAATATCGTTAGACAGAAACAAAGCCCTAAAGTGGACAAAACTTTTGAAAATGAAGCAACGAGCAAGATTGGAAGCAATGCGGTTGTAGTCAAACAACAACCAGGAAAACAGGACGGTATCATCATTGCTGAAAATAAAGATTTTGTGGCTCACCGCCTGGGCGAAAATAGTAAATATGTTATGTTCCATTCAAAAGCATCATTGGATCAAGTACCACCAGTGGGCGCAAAAGTAACGATCACAGTGCCTAATGATCAAAACGCCAAAACAAAAGTTGTGAAATCCCTAGACAACAGCCAAACAATTTCAAAAAGTCGATAACCCCACCAAACACTATATATAGTATCGGTCGGAGCTGTGTGAACCACTATATATAGTGTTTATAAGTAACCAATAGTAAAGTGCTATTGCCTATTTTTTGAGTAGTGGTAAAATTATAGTATTAATATGGCAGCAGCCATGAAGCGGAGAAACGCCATGATAGATAATGATTGTCATGATCATAACGATATAATTCACATCAAACGCCAGGATAATAACCAGCATAGTTCTAGTCTTGGGATACCAGGAACATTCGGACTAATCCTCTTTTTTGGTGTCTGTTATCTCATTTCTCAAGTTTGGAATGCTATTGAAAACTGGCAGCTATATGAAGCCCCAGCTAAATATGTGCTTTTCATTTATCACTATATGATTTATGAGCCTTTAGCATTTGGAAAAACTATAAATGATTTTTTAATTG
The DNA here is from genome assembly GCA_009912575.1 of Acinetobacter bereziniae. Classification (GTDB taxonomy): domain Bacteria; phylum Pseudomonadota; class Gammaproteobacteria; order Pseudomonadales; family Moraxellaceae; genus Acinetobacter; species Acinetobacter bereziniae_A. Next base: position 41,723 of record WNDP01000003.1, on the reverse strand, counting down.
TAAATACCCTCACCCCTTTTGATAATTTAAACTTTGTTATTAAGTGGGCCTTTGTAATTCTTTATTATTTTGGATTATTTTGTGTTTATCTGAAATATGTAAGTTTTCTTAAAAATGTGGGTTATAAAAAGTATAGATTCTTAATTATACTTTCCCCAGCTATTCTTTTAATGGTTTATTCTTCTATTGAATGGCTATTTAGTTAAATTATTTTTTCTAAATCAGACCATTCAATTATATTTTTATTTGCTGGCAACAACATTCCATTTAATAAATTAAAAAATAGTGTTGCTTTTGACTTATTATTTTTATCAAAATTTCTTAGTACAAGTTCAAACTTCCAGTTATTAAAATCTTCTATCAGTCTAATGATCTCTGAATTGCTCCAAAGCTCTACTAATGCCTTATTGAGTAAACAACCATTATAATTTTTCTGTTCTATAAATGACAAATGCCAGTCATACAAAGCCTTTAATTGCCCTACGCTCTCACATTCCTCACTGTTAATTGAAGCATCTTCTAAAGAATTTTTCTGATCCGAAATTTCACGTTCAACTATAGCAAGAATAAGATTATTTTTAGAGCGAAAATTATTGTAAAACGTCATCTTAGCAACTTTAGAATCTGCAATAATTCTATCCACTCCAACAGTGTGAAAGCCATATTTCTTAAATAAATCATGTGCAACATTAAGCACATGATATTTTTTAGGAACATAGGTCATTTGTGCGTTCATTATTTATACCTCCCAGCTGAACGCTGGATATATACAATAAACTCTTTCATATTGTTTACGTCATGCTGTAAATCTGTAATAGGTTTTTGCTTTTCAGCTGGCAACTGGTCATTTAGATTCAACATTTCTTTATAACCATTTCTATAATACTCACTTAATTCGATTTCCATTTTTCTATAAATTAAGCGTAAATCACGGAGACTTATCCCATTATTTAACTTTATGATAGCCAAAATATTTTCCTTAACTTTTTTTGATTTCAAAGCTGAAATTAAGTCAAATACAAATTTTTCAGGAAGATGCCTACGAGAAAATGTGCCATTAAAATAAGCAATCAAATATATTAATAAAGCAACCATAGCCCATAAAATAAAAGCTGGGCCAACTAATATTAATTTTCCAATTCCTAAATGAAAGAAAGCATGATCTAAACAAATAAATAATGTTGCTGCCACATAAGAAATTAAAATATATTTCAGATATTTATCTACTTTCTTAGATGATTCTGATTGCATTTCAGGCTTGATGTAGAAGTTATCTGTATGTTGAATATTCATTAACCCCCTCCTTTCACTCTGTTATCAAAATCTTAGATTTAATCGAATTTATGGCATTAATGGCTCTATCTATCTCTATCAAACCTCTAAATCTGTCTTTAGAAAAGGTTTCCGCTGGATTACCCTTTGAACCTTTTTGCATGTGTTGGTCATGATCCATTAACTCTTTAAAATAAGAAATAAAACGGTCACAAGTTTTATTGATATGTTCAGGATTTCCTGAATTGATAGCTTCCGCTAGTGAATTAAAGTTATGGATTGTATCAGTGATCCACATTAAATCCTGACTGGACTCCATACTCATAACTACTCGATCAAATACTTTTTGATCAGGAGTAGGTTGTGGTAAATATTGTGGTTTATTAAAAACTCTACTTAAAAAACTCTGTTTCTTTAAATGATATACCTTATCTATCGGTCTTGCTTGCGGATGGGCAAATTCACTACTGTAAGCACTAAATAGCCGTGCAGCTGTTCCTACACCAGCAGTAAAATGAAGCAATTCACTTAGCTCATGTGTGAAATTATATTGCATTGTTTTAATCCTCATATTCATTTATTTGCAGCTCAAAAGAAATGGAACAATCACCACAAATTACATTTAGCGATTCTTTGCCCCAAAGGTTGTTTTTACATTTTGGACACGTAAACTTGAATTTACTTTTTGGCGGTTTTAACGGTCTATTTACGAATTGTATAACTGGCTCAGGCGCACCGAGAGGGATACTATCAAGATCACCACTTAAATCAATTTCAGTTGGTAAATGAGGGATCACAAGCAGACTTTCACTTATTCCCTGGGTTAAATCTGTTGCGATTTGCTGATCTTCAAGCATGGTGTGAATTGATGTGTTCTTAGGCATGAATCTATCGTACCAAGCAACAATAATCCCCTCATTGAAAAGATCATTACTTACTTCCAAAAACTGACCACCTGGGATCGGGTAATCAGCCATGTGCTGGCCTGTATCGTTCCCACCTGGACGACCAGTAGAACTTGCCATCAAACCACGTTCTTTCATCATGGCTGCAAATTCTTTATTGTGATAGCCCTTTTGTGACGGCTTGCCATAGCTCATTTGATACAGATGCACCATTTCATGGCATATCGTTTGGAATAACTCAATTAAGGGTTTTACACCAAAAAATTCAGGATTTAGAGCTAGTTCATGAGCAAATTGATTCTTGTCATCAATAGAAATAAATCGGTTGTAAGACATATAACCGAATGAATTTGCCTTTCGTTGAAGTGTGATTAAGCTATAAAGCTTCATAAACTTGTGGTGTAGGTTTATTCATAAATCGAATACCCTTTTAACCAATAAATTCATCATTATGTAAATATGAACTGAAATTTTTAAATTCAGTTGGTGCATTATCTACTCGTTGCAACCAGCCTTTTGACAATCTAAAAGTTAAGGTATGCCCAGCAAATTCAGCATTCATTGCTTTTATTTTTATTAAATCCTCATTACTGACGACATGATCACCAATTTCGGAAAGCAACCCCCATACCTCCCAATAAAATGAATGATGAATATCATCTTTATATTCAATTTTTTCAAAGCTTGAGATAGCAGCATTAACAATACTTATTAAGCGATCAGATTCATAAGACTTTAGCTTTAAATCTTCAAATCTTTCCTTAAAATAAATCAATTCATTTAAATCCATATTTTTAAAACCTATTCTATTTCAACAATAATATAATTATGATGTTTATCAATATACTCAAAGATTGATTCACGAATATTATCAAAACCAATAGCAGTAAATATAAATCTTAGTTTATTCTTGGCTATATATTCTAAAAACTCTTTGATACGATCATCAGAAAAACTAAAGGTATCATCGAGAGCTACAAAGCCATTTTCTTGCTGTTGGGAGCTAACATTAAACTCAAAAGGCTTATCAAGAAGTGCTGGTTTATGCTCAAAATGTTGATCTGTTATCTTATTACAAATTAAGGATTTACCTGTTTGAATCTTACCCACCAATAAGATATTTGCACCCAAGCTATCAGCAAACTGGACAATTTGTTCAGCTGCTTCACTTGTATTTTCAAGTGCAAATTTTTTGGGAACATTTCCAGTTGCTAATTTCATTTTTCAACTCCAAATTAATTAACGATAGAATCTAATTCAATTTCACTTAATGAGTATGTAATTTCATTAATTTGAATTTCCTCTTTTCCATCCATTTTTTTTAGTACAGCAACAACTAATCCTATACGTGTTTCATTGTTAAAAATGAATGATATTTTCTTACCCATAAGTTTAAGCGCTTTACGATGTTCCATTTTTAACCCCCAATAAAGCTAATTAATTAACATTATTAACTTCCCAACCATCCCATTTACCACCACTTTCCATAATATTTAGTAGTGATTTTTCTTGGTTATTCCAATCCCATTTACCCCAATATTTTTTTGTTTCACTAGGACAGCCTTTATCAATAAAAACCCCAAAACCGAAAAGCATTCCTTGAGATTGTTTTACAAAAACTTTACAGCGATCATCATTTTCGTCATAAAGTAAATGACCATTATCTATAACCAGTGCCATTGAAGTTATCCTATTAATTTTTTTTGAATATCGGTGAAATTACTATATTGTTTTAGCCCATTGTTCAAACAATGCGCCACCATTCACCAAACCCTTATATTCAGGCCCATCTAAATACTCATGCACTTCTTTTGTTGGAGAGCGATCCATAGCTAGGATAGCCATGCAGTCTTGAAACAGATTCAAGTCAAGTTGACGAAAATCAGTTAAGTCAAATGGAAATCTTTGACCGTCATAGCAGCCAAGCAGAAATTTACGAACTACTAGGCTTTGCCCTGTATCAGATTTTGCTACTTCAACTAATCGTTTGAGGATCGGTACACCCTTTGCTTGGGCATCTTGTTTAAACGATTCTTCCTGGTTCAATTGCTGGAACAATTTGTCTTTCATTGCGTCCAGGTCTTGCTGTGTTGGTTCAAATAGTTTTGGGCCAGTCATATCAATTCTCCTTTTTGGAATTATTAACATTACGATATTGATAAAACTAAACAACCCTCTTTATTGAACAATGTGACAGGGCATGTCGCATAATTTAATTTTAGTTATATCGTACGATATAATTATACTTCTAAATAAAAAATCTATCAATAGACTATACCTAAATGAAAATCCTATTTAATGATAGATTTTTCTATCATTTAAGTATTTATAATAGCTAAATGATTCATTTATCATAGAACTTAAATTATTAATGCTTAATGATAGAGTTTAACGCAAATAAAAACGGATCTTTTCAGATCCGTTGATTCTATACGGAAAGATACAGAGACGTGAGAATCCTCAGTATTCTCCACACAAAGCCAAAAGTCAAGTTTGCGTATTTTTTACGCAATAAATATACACAAAGAGGAACACTGTTAAATGGTAACTAGAATTTATGTTAGAGCTAGTACAAAAGATCAAGATGCAGAACGTGCTTTACAAATGCTAAAAGACTTTACCACTGGTGAATTTTCAACCTACATCGAAAATTATACTGGTACAAAATTAAATCGGCCTATCCTGAATAAATTATTAGAAGAATCCAATCAAGGGGATATCCTACTTGTTGAATCTGTAGATCGGCTCTCAAGATTAAGCCAGGACGATTTTTCCATACTCAAGGAAAAGATTAAATCAAAAGGTCTCAAGTTAATCATTCATGATCTACCAACCACACATATCAATAATGCGACCAGCGATAAGATGACAAGCGAAATATTAAATGTCATTAACTCAATGCTTATCGACTTACTAGCGACAATGGCCCGACTGGACAATGAAAAAAGGAAAGAGCGAATTAAGCAGGGCCTAGAACGAGCTGGCTATAAACCAACAGGGAAAAAACCTAATCTCAAAAAACATGAACGGATTAAAGTGTTACTGGCTCAAGGAGCTATGACCAAAGAAGAAATTGCATTAGCTGTAGGCGTAGGGGAAGCAACCGTGTATCGAGTACAAAAACAATTAAGCCCTAGCAGCAAATGAGTGGCAAAATATTCCACGGCCACACTTTCTGCAGCGATCGCACCGGCTTAATCCTGAATTTGATAAGTGCTTGTTTTTTCTTAGTACACCAAAAAAGGATCAGTTTTCTTGATTGGCATTTTATTACAGGTTTAAGGGCCTATGAACACTAGCGATATTCCTAAAAGTAACCTTGAAAAAATCTTGAATATCTTGATTGGGTTGTCCTGGTGTGTAGGTATAAGTGCTTTGCTTGTAGGTGTTGAAAATTTTAGTTTTCACTACAATTATATGGGCAATGTTTTTATGACCGTTGGCCTAGTGTCTATTTTTCTAGGTTTATTGATTTATTTTACTAAAATAATTTTAAGCTCTTATCTAATTCGATTAGGGTTTAAATTGAACTGTAAACGTGGTCTGCATTTCGGAAAAACGAGTAAATTTGAATCGGATCGTTACGCACAGGAATATGGAAAATGCTTCTACTGCAAGGAAGTTTTGACCTTAAAAAGCTACAAAATTGAATTTAATGGATCTGAATATTATTTTGAAGCGTCCAATATGGTTGAAGCTATCAGGAAGCTTCAAGAACAGCAAAATAAGACTGCAAAATCTTTCGGCTCAATTTTTACGATCACTGATTTAAGCGCCATTGGTACACGTATCACTACATATATTGTTAAAGAGAATGGTTCATTAGATATAAAAAAATAGGACAAATATTTTGTCCTATTTTTACACACGTATAGCGCTTTAATACTTACATGCTTCTATGTCTTACTTTCTGTTCTGTGTTCCAGGGCGTTTGTGCCTTATCTTTAACTGGTATGTTTTCCTCTCTAGTAGGTGTTTTTTTAATCTCATTTACCTTTGACTGCTCATGTTTAATACTTTCAAGAGCCGTCTTAATTTGATCTTTGGCTATGGCTGGGCCTTTAGTAACGGCAATATCATTCCAATCACTTAGCTTTTCACCTTTCTGAATGTTTGGAATGATTGTATGTCCACCGACTTGTTGAGCTGCTTCCAGGGCTTTTTCTAAACCGACATTCACTTTCATTTTACCAGCTTCAAAAGCTGCACGGTCATTGTCACCAGCCACGTATATTGTGCTTGCATCAAACATTTGCTTAACGGCAATAGCGACTGATAACAGGTTTCCGCTATCAAAGGCCAAAGCTACAGGTCTATTGGTGAGTTTATGCAAGGTTGCGCCTGTTGCGTATCCCTCTGCTTCCAAAATTGGTTTACCATTTTCGGGCTGACCAAGTATGAAGAAATTACCGTGTTTCTTGCCACCTTTTAACCAGGATTTAAATCCATTTTCTGCAATGGTCTGAACTGTCCAGACTTTGCCTTTCTGATCCGAAACAGGAATCATAATGTCGTTTTTGGTCATAAAGACTTTGTATTGATCCTTATCATCCATAGCAGCATGTTTTTCACGTAATGCCTTTGTTTCGCTATAAGTGTTTCCAATATAGATACCCATTGCTTCAAATTCAGGACTTGGGCCAGGTACAGCAAGTAATCCATAGCTTTCAACTTGTTTAGCTTGTAAGTATTTATTTTGCTCACTGACTGGCTGGGCGTGTTCAATCAATGCTACGGCCCGATCCGCTACTTCTTCATATAGCTGTTCTTGTTTTTGTTGTTGCTTCTGTTTTCTTTGCGCTGCTTCTGCAATCATTTTTGCCGTATTAACTGCGCCCTGGAAGTTACCCTCGGCTTTCCAGTTAAACTTATCACCAGTCTTGTAATTTTGAATAAATCCAGCTGGCATAATGCCATTTAAATGTGCTTTATACGCACCGCTTAATTTACCGCCCTCATCACCCTTAACAGGTACTCGATATAATTGACCATCCATTTTAGGCTTATCAACCATAAGGCCAGCATCCCTTAATGCCAGTGCAAATTGCTGTACAGGATCAGTATTCATCTGAAAATCAGGTAAATTGGTAAAATGAGCATTTGATTCAACATTTGGCTGATTTTCAGGTAAGAATTTCTCAAACGGTTGTATATCTACGCCAGCTGGAGCATACCAACATTTAACTTCTGCATCCCACATTGCACCAGCATCTTTTGCTTCGGCTCTATCCTCGTAAGCGACCGCTAAATAAATTTTTTCGTCACTTACGAAAGGCTCAATAGCAACTGATTTTTCTTTTTCAATCATATTGGTTTTTGCTACTTCATCTTGGGCTATGCTCTGTACATCGACCACGGCTACTTGATCAGGAATCCATTTTTCAAAAGGGCCTGTATCTTGACCAGCTGGCACGTACCAAGATTTTGCTTTGGTATCCCATTTTGCACCTAGTTTTTTGACTTCATCCTTTTCGGCAAAACTTACAGTGAGCATAGTTTTTTTTGCAACTTCGGCTTCATAGTCCTGTCCAGCTGCCACAACAGGCTGATTATCAACCGTAAGGCTGATCTTCGCCTTTTCTAATACTTTCTCCATGTTCACACCTACTTTGGTTTGATCCAATGCAATTGCACTTTCAGGAATCCACTTTGCAAAAGGGGCTGTATCTTGACCTGCTGGAACATACCAAGACTTTTCGTTTTTATCCCACTTAGCGCCTAGCTTTTTAACTTCGTTTTTGTCCTTGTAATCGACTGTAAGAAATATTTTTTCAGCTGATTTAGACTGATCTTGTACAGCGTCTTTAACCTGTTCTTGGGCTTGTTCAGGCTGATCCTTGCGTATCCATTTATTGTGAACAATATCGAGTTGATCACTCATCACATACCAGGCTTTTTCTTTCTTATCCCACTTAGCACCAGTCTCCTTGACTTGCTCTTTTTCGTGATAAGGAACATCCAGGTACACCTTTTTAGGCTTTTCATTGAAGCGGTTGTATGTCTCTGTAAAATCGACATTATTAAAGAAAGTTTCTAATGCTTCTTCTTTAGTTTGCTGCCCAAAATCACTTAAAGGCTGATTATCTGCACCTATGACAGTGACCTGAAATTTCCCCACTTCTTTTGCCGACTGCGATACAACAACATGCCCACCGTTACTATTAAATGGTAAGGCAATGCCGATAAATTCTTCATCAGCTAAATTTTGCTCTTTGAGTGAATTTACGATCTGTTCTTTAAACGTTGGCCCAGCTTCAAACTGGAAATAGTCAGTCTTGGCATTAAACAATGCAATTTTATGGGCTGAGGTAACTAACAGTGAATCTTTATTTTCTTGGGTTGGTTTATCGACCGTTAAAGCAACTTGATCTACAAAGTCTTGGAATAGAGCTTTAGATAAGTTTTCTTCTATCCAGGCTTTATCATTAATCCAGCTTCCATGTACTGATTTTTCACCTAAACAGACTAAAGTATTAGCGCCCATAATATCTGCACCAACATCTGTTTTACGGTTTCCATCATAAAGATTTACACGGTAGCCATTATGACTATCTTCTTCATTTCTTAGTGGGCGTTCGGTGATAATGGGGGTATAACCCATATTTTCAGCATGTTTTGATACAATCTCGTACATATCAAAAGCTGTTTTATTTCCCGAAGTCGCTTTAATTTTTTCATGTAATTGCTGTAAATGAGCTATTACATCAGGGTCTTGGACTATTTCAGTACGATTTTCTCTTTCTATGATAGTGTCTTTAATACCACGGATAATTTGAGTTGAAAAAACCTTGAAATCGTCATTTGAATTAAATGCTGTGATTAATGGCTTATCTTCAAGGTCATGCAAAGCAATATGACCATCTTCACCAAAGACGGCATTAACTGACAGATTTTTAGCCGTATCAACGGTGAGTTTAACAATCAATTTACCTGGCATAGTTATTGGCTGTATCTCTAAATTTTCATCTTTAGCCAATTGTTGTAGTGATTCATAAGCCAGTGACGGTGTAAGTTCCGTTTGTTTGTTTTGATCCAGTTTTTGTAAAAATTCTTGCGTATTTTCTATGGTCTTTTGGCGGTTTAGCTCCAAAACGTAGTCCATAATTTTATCAGCATCTCTTGTGGCTCTGAAAATCTCTTTTGGATCTTCTTCCAACACTTTTACCCAAGATTGTAAATAAGCTACATGCTGACTAGGATCATGACCAATCTGTAATTCCTGTCCTAGCATCATAGATGCAATTTCAGCTCTTAATTCTTCTTTAGCGTAATTTTCTGATCCGAAACCGCCTGTTAAATCACGTTTTAAACGGCTAGGATGGCCTGTAGCGTGTCCAAGCTCATGTAGTGCTGTTGCATAGTATTTATCGCTACTATCGAACTGTGAGCGTTCAGGCATCGTGATTTGATCTGTACCTACATTATAGTAAGCTCGATCACCGTTTACATTGCGTATTGGTACACCTGAATTATTTAAAATATTTTCTGCCAGTTGGTGACGTTCCCATTCTTCAATCGGCTTGATGGTTTTCTCAATTGGGGGCATTCCCTCAAACTGCTGTGCATTGAATACGACACTAAAAAAGACTTGTGGCTTATCTAATCTAACAACTTCTTTTACAGGTTTACCATTTTCATCTATTACAGGTTTGCCGTTTTCATCTTTCTTTTGGCGTTCATCTGTAAACTTCCAGTAATGGATTAGAGTGCCTTTTTCGCCTTTTCGCACATAAGCATCAAATTTGTCATTTCCTTGTTTAGCACTTAACCAACGTGGATCATCATAGCCTTGCACATAAGCTTTAGACATCAAATTGATCAGGTTCATACCACGATAAGGCTTACCTGTGATTACGTTTCTTGGCAATGCTGTATTAATTTCACCTGGCTTCCAGGGTTTTTGCCACGGTGCTGTATTTGATTTAATTTGCTCAATTAACCGTGCTGATAATTCTTCTACATATTCTTTTTTCATGCCCTCTACTCCTAATTATTTATTCTTTAGACTGCAATAAGCTGTCTTTCCAGGCTTCTTCAACCTCAATTGGATCACTGTGATATGCTCCCCATGAATCCGCTTCATCAGGCGACATTTCAACAAGTACGCCAGGTACACCTAAAAGATTCACATCGTCAGTAATGACAGGTACAACTGCTTCTAAAGCTTCGTCTGTCATAGCTGTTTGTTTAGAAGTTTGCATAAGTATTTCCCTCATTCTGTTGTTGCGCTTGCTGCGCTTGTTTGGCCTGTGCTTGTTGTGCTGCCAACTGCGCTGCAATCACAGCATTGCGGTTGTAAATTGTGGTATCTGAGTTCATAACCTGTTGCATAACTAGGCGTGAATCTCCTTGTTTATAGCTAACAGGTTTTGCGGTGTAGGTGTAATTTGCATAGTTATAGCTTCGAGCTGGAATATAACCACCATTGCTTAAAGCGATATATTTGTCTGAAACAGTTCGAACATAATTCCTAGTTTCTCTGTATGGTGGAACGCCACCAAACTTATCAACTGCACCATGACCAGCGTTGTAGCCAGCAATGATTTTGGTTAGATCACCATTGAATCGTTTACTTAAAAACGCTAGGTAACGAGTGCCAGCGATAATATTCATTTCAGGATCATATAAGCTGCTTGGATTTACGCCCATAAGTCTTGCTGTACTTGGAATAACTTGCATTAAGCCTTGAGCATTTTTATTTGATCGAGCATTAGGATTAAAAGCGCTTTCACGATAGATAACGGAACGAACAAGATTTGGATCAAGTCCTTGATCATAAGAGTGCTTTACAATCAAATCATCATAAGGTGCTGCATATAAAGCACCTGAAAAAAAACTGATATTTGATACTAAAAATAGCCTAAGCAATATTTTGGATTTCATTTAAACCTCAATTAATACATTTATAATCATTAGAAACTGCGTAACAAAATTCTTTCTTATGCGATACCCATAATGGTTTGGCATTGCCTATGATCTGATCTACAGAAATTGCACCAAAGTATCTGCTATCAAAGCTAAGAGAATTGTATTTAGAAATTACCCACACTGTACCTGGCTTAACCGTGTACGTGCCTGGTGCAACGTGTGGTAGTTTTTTATTCGGCAAAAAATCTACAGCGTGTTGACCGTTAATGAAAATACTTTTATCAGTAACTTTTACAGTGTCACCCTCTACTGCACCAATTGGCTTAGTAAAAGAAACCACTTTTTGCTCACAACGTCTTAAAAAACGTGTTGCTGGATCACCGACACCTAAATATTGCACTGTCTGATCACTAATATTTGGACAAAACACAATAAGATTATCTCTCATCAGTGTTTTATTGCTGCTTAGGCTATATAAGCCTGGTGGCAAACTGTCTGTAATGTTAATTACGAAATTCTGTCTAGCCAAAACAGCAACACTTGAAAGTCCAGCTAATGTAATAAGGCCATACAGTGCAATTTTTTTCATGCTTTTTTCATCCTAAATTGTAAAAGGTTCAACATTAATATTTGTCACTACAGGCCCTTTTAATTTGTGGTTATAAAGGCGGTCTGTTGCTTCCAATGGAATTACTTTTGAACGAGCTAAAAGCGTTTCATCCATGAAAAATAGGCTTTGTTCACCATAAACAGGATTGTTACCAGCTACGAAAACAATTAGATCACCCGATTCAACAATTTTTAAGCCGTCTTCCGATTTCTTAGGGGCTTTTAGTCGTAAACACTCATCAGGTGTAAGTAATGGTCGTGCAAATGCTTGAATTGATCGGTTTACATTGCCCATAACTGCACCAAAGCGATTACCACTGGTAGAAATTTCTTCTGCGTACTGCGTTTTTTGACCTGTCATCTTAGACAACCATTCAGCTGTCTCTAATTTGTTGGGTGCGTAAGCTACACGGACATGACAGTTAGCCGAAATTGTTTCTTCTCGACCATAAGCATCAGCTGAACGTAATTGCTCAATATCTTGGCAAATCAAATAAGCTTTAATCCCATAACCAGCGATATACGGTAAAGCATCTTCAAATACTTTCAATCGACCAAAGCTTGGGAACTCATCCAGCATTAAACACAGCTTATGTTTATATTCAATTTTCGCTGATCCGCCTTTAGGATCGGCTTTCATATCTTTACGGATCAAAGTTTGTAAAATCTGAGTAAGCATTAAGCGGATTAAAGGCTTTAAACGGTTTTTATCACTTGGCTTAACAACAAGGAATAGTGATACAGGTTGATCAAAATTCATCAAGTCATCAATTTTAAAGTCACTATTTTTGGTGTTCTTAGCAACGATTGGATCTCGATATAAAGTAAGAAAGCTTCGAGCTGTTGAAATAATAGAACCACGTTCTTCTTCGGGCGTATTTTTCATATCCATAGCTGGTGCTGCTATGTTTGGATGCGCTGTAGGCTCACCATTTGCGTCTAATGGCCCATATTTATTTAAAAGCATGTCATTCCATAGCTCATCAATCGGCTGACTAGGATCAGAAATTAGCATACCTACATCGTATAGACTGGCTTCATCTCCTTTCTCATTAAATTTATAGAGTGCATACAAAATAATTCCAACGAGTAAAGCGAAACCAGTTTTCGCCCAGTGATCATCAAGGCCCTTACCCTCTGGATCAACTAAGATAGATACAATATTCTGAACGTCTGACACCTCATAAGGCGTATTTAAACGAACCTCTGAAATCGGATTAAAACCAGCTGATTCATCAGGTGAAGCAGGGTCAAACTTAATACATTTGTTATTTGCGTATTTACTTCTCCACCCACTTGTCATATTCCATAGTTCGCCTTTAATGTCACTAATGAGCATTGAATGCTGCCATGTAAGCATCGTTGGTAAAACCAAGCCAACACCCTTACCGCTTCGAGTTGGTGCAATTGCAATAACGTGTTCAGGGCCGTCATGACGTAGATAGTGCAACTGATCTTTTTTGTCACGATAACCACCAACAAAAACACCAGCACTTTCACTTTTCCCTTTAGGTAAAAGGCCCATATCAGGCAATTCTTCAAATTCTGCCCATTTCGCACTACCATGAACATCCTTATTTTTACGGCTTGATTTTGTAATAAAACCAGCAGTTAAAGCTGTAGCAAAGAAAATAACAATTAAAGCCACTAAGAAAAGAATGAACGTCTGATCAAGCTGAGGGCGTAAAGCAGTACCTACTGGCTGTTGATATTTGAGATACCACACAATAAAACTATATGGCTGATAAAAGTGGCTAAAAATCGGCTCACCTAATGCTGGATGATATTGAAATATCTTTGCCATTTTTTGTGTGGTAAATGATGCAGCTGCGGTGATGGCAACAACCATGATGCCAATTGCAATCGTATAAACGATTCCGCTATGCAGCCGTGCATTTTGCTTTTCTATATCTTTCATCTGCTTTTGCCCTCTTTTTTCTGATCCGAAATTGATGAATTTTTAGGTTTATCCAGGTCATCAACTGACACCAAGCTTTGCCTTTTAATTTCCATAGCCTTGTCCTCAAATTTAATATCAATATTGTGCTTAATAGCGGTATCAATAAGCATTTGTTTAAATTCGTCTGTTCCACCAACTTTTAGCGGTCTGTAACCAAACTTTTCCTTTGCCATAACAAGTGCCATGTACGCACCAGCCTGGGTTGTATTTTCAACTTTAATATCGTCTTTACGGTCTAATACTTTTCCACCGTCTTTAAACTCATAAGCCACTGATCCATTTGTACGAACAGCTGGATCAAGATTTTTATAAATAAATAAATTACGTTCTGATCCTGTTGATCCAATTTGCTGATCAAATATTTTTAACTCTTTGATCGTTTTCTTACGCAACTGCTTTAAGGCTTCTGTATTGCCGTTGGTAGCTTCTTTTTGCAAGTAGTCATGCCAATTCATGACTTTTGGTATTTGTTCTCTCTGCTTGCGTTGCTTTTCATTAAACTGCGTTTGGAATTTGCGTTTAGCTGCAAACAGTTTTTGCCATTCTAGTTTTTTATCTTTAGATAACTGTTTAGATGCCTTTATTGCAGCTGAACGTTCCTGATACCATTGGCCTAGTGTTTGTTTAAACACTGTTCTTTCATGCTGTAGCTTCGCTGTGATCGTTTTTCGTTGTTGGCTACACATAGCTCGTTCTTTTGAAAATGCTTCAAACAATGGGCTGCTTTGACGCATTGCATTCTTGTTATATTTTAATCCCCCTGCATTTCCGCCCACGCTATTTCGATTCCGTCGCAATCTTTCAACTGCGTTGGCTCTGCTTTGCTGTATGTGACCAATCTCATGATCCGACAAAAACACTTCAACTCCGATGGGGTTAGTAACCACATCGACCCTGGACAGGTTACGCACACTGTCGATGGTCTCTGTGCCTGTGCCAGTGCTGCCACTGTCTTGCTCATATACGCTGGCTCTAGGCTTTGATCCTCGACCATTTCCACTAGGCTTTGTTCCGTTTCCGTGCTGTGGCTTTGAACCTGGTCTATCATGTCCAGGCTGCTGTCCTGATCCTGATCTATCGTCACTGTCTCTATTTGATCGCTCATTACTTCTTTCCTCAAAATCACCTAATTTGGCTTTTAATTTACTCAATGAAAAATCACGATTTACTGTTGAAGCCTTAACAGCAATATCGTTACTTTTAAACACTAAGCCTTGACCTTTTCTATTTAGCTCAATGTTGTAATCGGCTAAAAGCTCATGCACCTCTTGCCAGTTTGAAGCAGTCTTAATTTGCGTTTCTAAATTTTCGGATACGAAATTTTTTAACGTTGCTTCTTCCTGGTAAATTTCCTGTTCCGTTTTTGGCGATTTATTATTTTTATCTAAGCCATGATTTGTAGCCGTCAACCCAAACTTAGTTTCCAGCTCATCACACTTTTTCATTAACGATTTTTTATCGTAATAAGGCTCAACGTTGTTATAAGAAACAGGGTGAACTTTATTAATCAGAACATGCAAGTGATAGTGATCTGTATCATTATGGACTGCGGATACTCGCTGGTGATCCGCCAGGCCAATGCTTTCTATCAGCTCATCTTCAATTTTCTCTAAAATTTCCTTTGATGGTTTTTCATCGGGAGGAAAAGAAACAATTAAATGATAATTCTTATCCGATTTAGAACGTGTATTTAGACTTTGAAGCAATTGCATCTCTAAAAGGGCATCACTTAAATTAAGTGCGCCCATATTAGAAATCCTGATCTGCTCTGCCTTACCCTCTGTATGAATATCATTATCCAATTCAGATTTACGAGTATCGACAACATAGCAAAAAGTGTTTACCAAACTTCTGTTGGAACTCTTTTTTGCTCGCTTGGCAATCATCTATTTTAATGTCCTCAATAGTTTCACAATTTCAATCTCTGCAACTGTAATGTCTGACAAAATTTTGTTGATCTCCTTTCGGTGGTCAACATTATTCAAATGTTTAAAATCACTACTCATAAAACTTTTTAACAAATTCCCTAGCCTTGCCTGATCCGCCTTAACTTGCATTAATTGAATCCCAATCTCTGCATCAAATTTTGATTTTGGCGTATATCCCAATCCAACACTTACTAAATAACTCGAAACGCTTAAACCACATTCCTTAGCCTTTTCCTCAAGTATTAGTTTTTGATCAGGAAGCCAATAAGACGGTATATGAATACGTGGTCTTTTAGGTTTCTTGTTTTCACTTTCAGTCATTACCGATACCTAGAAAAAAGAAACGATTTTAAATCAAACGTCCGTAGGACACATCCCCGTAGGGCAAGATGAACAACTTGAGCGATAGCGAATGTTGTTGGTATTGTGATATTACTTGCTTGCATGTAATATTACAATACACATCTTGCCTCATCTACCGTTTTTTAGTTTGATAAAATACGCCAAAAGTTGATAGCTGATCGTGGCACGAATTTGCTTTTATTTGCTAAAAATTGACTTTATTTGATAATAGTTGATAGTAATTGCGTTAATTTGCTTTTTCAGTTTGCTTTTATTTGCTAGTATTTGCTTTTATTTGCTTATATTTGACTAAATTATGAGTGATACACCAAAAAAGATGACTGCTTTACAGCTCGTGACTAAACACAAGGCCAGGGTAATTGAAATGTGGGCTGAGTGTTGTTCAATGCGTGACATTCACAACTATCTCAAAGATCAAGGTGGTGAGATTAGTTACGATCAGCTTCGGAAAACGTGTAGAAGACACCTAAAATTTGATACGTCAAATTTAGGCCAGTACCTTGAAACAACTCATTCTAATGGAGATGAATCAGACACAGTTGATAGCAACACTCCCCCAGCACAAACTAATAGCGGAACAAAAGCTAAACCATTTGAGTACAATCCATCAGCGCCTAGTGCAGATAGCTTTTGGACTAAAAAATAACAGAGGAATAAAACATGGCAACGATCAACATAGTCATACAAGGTAAAGGTGGTGTTGGTAAAACTTTTACTTCAATTATGATTGCACAATATCTACAAGACAAAGGAGTGGACAGTACAAATATTGATACCGATCCAGTCAATAACAGCTTTTCAGCGTATAGCTCTCTTTCGGCTCAACCGTTAAAAATTGTTGAGAATAACGCCATTAAACCCAAAGCGTTTGATGACCTGATGGAGTTATTGATAGAGACAAATAAAACTGTAGTCATTGATAACGGTGCAAGCTCTTTTCTTCCCCTTGTTTCATATCTCCTAGAAAATGAATGTTTTGAAGTCCTAAAAGATAGTGGTCATATCATCAACATTCATTCAATTATCGCTGGTGGACAAGCTTTAGCTGACACGATGGTCAACCTTGATCAAATGTTGCAACATTTACCGCCTTACGTGAATTTCATTGTTTGGCTTAATGAAAAAGATGGAGATATTGCCCACAATTCAGATCCAAATTTAGGTTTTGAAAAATCGACCATTTACACCAAAAACAAGGCTCGAATTAAGTCAGTTATCCATCTGCCAAAACCGAGCCAAGATCAACTTTTAGACCTACGCAAAGCATTAAGTCTAAAAATTACCTTGAGCGAAGCAATAGCTTCAGCGGATTTCAAAGTGATGGAAAAGCAACGAATCAAGCTTTACCAGCGCAATGTATATCAACAGCTGGACAACGCTATTATCTTTGAATCCGAAATTAAGGAAAAAGCATAGGTATTAAGCATGAGCATGGACAAAGATTTGCTTATTCAGGAAGTAGCAAAACAGCACCATGTTTTGCTTAGTCCTGATGATCCCATATTTATAACGGTTACGCTAAATGAACTGATCCTAAAAGATTACTTGGCCCAAGTTGAAATGAAGCTAAGTGAATCTGAACAAACGATCTATGAAATGCAAGCGAAGACTATACAAGATTCAAAAACTGTAGCCGAACAAATTGTCACCAATGGGGCAAAGTACCTACATGAAAATTTTGAAAAGGCTGCAAATGAACTCATCAATAAAGTGAGCGAAGTAAAAATTATTGCTAACGAAAAAAGTGATAATCATACGGAGCAATTTAATGAATTAAAGACAACAAACAAGTATTTGCTTTACCTGTTACTTGCGTCTGTAATCATCAATATAATTATTTGCATTCAGCTGACGCTCAAGTAACAGGCTAAAAAAAAAGCACCCATTAGGTGCTTTTTTTTGATTGGTCACAATCAATTCAAGGTGCTTTTAAACAGATAAATAAAGCCGATAGCAATCAAAGTAATGATAGGCATACCAGCCATTTGAGCTACACGACCATGATAGCCTGGACGCTCTTTATTTGACATTACAGCAACGATAACAGTAAGCAATAGGGTTGCACCAAAACACCACCAACTAAACGTAATAAACGCATTAAAAGGCGCTTCTGGATCATCCTTGTATTTGTGTGCCATTCCTGCTGCCAAGATCATTATAAAAGGAAATAATAAAACTATATTTCGCATATCCTCACCCTCATAGTATCGAGCCACATCCACACATGAATGCAGCTCAATCGAAAATTATTTAGTTACGCTTTCACAATATTTTTTGATTTTTTGATATTCATCGCTTGATAAATCACTTGGTTTTTTTACGTTATCTTTTAGCCACTGTTTGCAGTCAACAACAACCTCTTTTGTTGTACTTGTTGAAGCGCTGGATTTATTTGAATCAGATAAAATCCACGCCAGCAACACCCAAGTCAAAAAGTTACTAGAACTTTTGGATTTTGATTTTTTAAGAGTGCTATAGCTTTGCCCTGCAACTTTATTGCTACTGGTGCTACTTTTAGGCGTTGTAGTTGTTTTTTTAGTATCTTGCTTATATGGCGCTGGTTTTGGTGCTGTGGCTTTCGTTACAGGCGTATATACTGCTGTTTTTGATGGTGTGCTTGCTGAGTAAGAGCTACGGCTACTCGATGAATATGAGCTGCTAGAGGGCGTTGACGAATAAGAGCTACGGCTACTCGATGAATATGAGCTGCTTTTTGAAGAACTGGAAGAATATGAACTACGACTACTTGATTTTGAGCCAGCGTATGCAACTGTCGTCATTGACACAATATTCGCACCAATCATGATAGTTAATACAGTTTTCTTTGCGATACTTTTTAACATTTTTCAATCCTTATGGCTGTTGCCATATCCGTTGTTTGAGTGGTCATTATAATAAAACAAGCGTTATCTTGTCAATAACGCTTTACAACATAATACAAAATAATTTCGGATCAGAAAATTGCTTTGATGTTTTCAGTACGGTATTGCCCATTTCTGCATTTGTAACGATATTGCTTAGTTCCAAACAACACATTGTTAGGCGCAATCGTTTCAATTAATTCGCACTTTTCAGTTCTTAACTCATTGACTAATTTTAATTCTTGTTCATTATCTGCTCTTGTTAAACCTCTAGCCATGATTACAGCTACTACGGCAGCCAAAATAAATATTAGTGTCATTAATTTTCCATCACTCATTTACCTTTCTCCTTACTTTTTTTAGTTCTATGCTGGATTATTTCATACATACTAGGCCCTGTAAGCGGTCTGCCATTCACCATACCTAGCAGTATTAACAACCCATAAGCAACGCCCATAATTATATCGAGCCATTTAAACACTGAATTGATGTTTGTAAAAATAGGCATAGATTCAGCTGGCAATCCAAAGTCAGGTAGAATAAAGGTCTGTATCACCAATCGCATGATTGCGATTAGAAACACCATAAAAACAACTCTGGCATTCACATAAAAAAAGCCAAATGCCAGCATTGTACAAACAACCGAAAACATTAACCCAAAAGCAAAAGCTGTTGGATCTAATAACGCCAAAATAAATGCAAGTAAATAAAACATAAGATAAGTCCCTCTTAATTAATACGGCTTAATAAAATTTCCCAACGTGAAGTATTTGTATAGCTATCAACAAATGCAAGAACAAGACAACTATGCTCCCCATTACTTGTAGCAATAAGCTCTACATGATCAACCATTAAGAGACTACCATCCTCTAACGTAATTTCCAGCTCCGCAATAGCACTAGGCAGGGCTGACAGATTAAAAGTTATCTTTGGTGATTGATCAAAGCTTTCAAACTTTAATACGCCTTGTAACGCTGTTAATGCGATTTCGACATTATTTAACACACTTAGGCTAATTCCAATCTTTAAAGCTGATACCTGTTGATTATTACCATGCAATTCACACAGTTCAGGTACACCAGCAAAAAGGGCATAGTTATCAATATTTGCAATCATGTAAACCTCATGGCTGTTGCCATATCCGTTGTTTGAGTGGTCATTATAATAAAATAAGCGTTATATTGTCAATAACGCTTTACAACATAATACAAAATAATTTCGGATCAGAAATTTAAAATTTTCTTTTTTGGCGTTAAACATAGAACATATTGAGGGTACTCAATGCTGCTACTTCACTATTTTTGTATTCTTCGTAATAAGCTTGTAACTTTAAAGAAAATTCCTTTCTTACATAATCTTCAAGCGTATTACCACCGAACCTAGAATGATAAGTCGTCAAAATATATAAAATAAAATCTGCTGGATGTTTTTTAAATGTGATGATTTGTTTATCAACCATCCAAGAAATATAGTCGTATTCTTGAGGGTGATCCTTAATATATGTTGAGCTAATATTTTGTATTTCTTCTGCTGTTAGCTTTTTGACTTCCAATGTCTTAGATTGCCCTAAAATGTCAGAAAGCGACTTAGGTTTGCCAGCTGCCTTTTTATCACCATCTACGTTGTTTGGATCAGTCTCTTTAGCTTTTGGTTGTGCTGGGGGAGTTTCACTTTGTCCAGTTGGCTTTTCTTCTTCTTTTTTCTTGTCATTTACTTTTCGAGCTGGCTTCGTTTTTTTGTCTTTAGTTAATTTAAAGTCCTCTAATGATATTTTCTTTGGTTTGTCTGCATCGGTTTTATACTTGAATGTCATTGTAAAAAAGCTTGATTGCTGACTAACTTCAAAGTTAATTATTAAATCTGTATTTTCATTGATTTCTTTGGCAACTTTCGCCAGGACTTTATTTTTTAAATCACGCTGCTGAGTATATGAGTTCTCAACATTAAAAAATTGTCTTAATATTTTTTCCTCAATATCAAAGTAATACTCTTTATTTTCAATAATATTCTTAAACTCTTTACCAATTTTCATTTTAATGAAGCAGTAAAAACTAATACTTTCGATCTTATCCAGTCCTAAAGCATAACTAAGTTCATACTGGGTGAAATTGCCTGACATTTCCATAAAGTAAGGAACAAATTCAGAGTTGAATTTAACGGCTAATGATTTTTCATTTTTCGAGTAAGCATAAGTATCTAACAGGCCAGTAACAAATTCAGTTTCTTCACCATCAAGATACCCCTGCAAAACAACTTCTTTACTTCTTAGAAGTGAGCAAGTCTTTTTAAAAATTGATATGGCATATTTTTCTTCTCGGCCGATTAACTTTGCAAAATTATCAACGGAAAATTTGATGAAAAAACGGTGATCATAATTTTTCTTACCAATGGCATAAGCACCGACCACACCGATCATAACGATCTTCATGCCATAAGCACCATAGTTTTCAAGAATACGGTTTTCAATCGCCTGGTTTGACATTGAGACTAAGTTTTTATGGTCAATCTCAACCATTTTGGAAAGTGCTTCATTGTTATTAGTAGTCATCTTGATGCTCCATGATGGCTATTGCCATATATTTGCTGGTTGCAGCTATTATGATACATCAACGAGAAAATAACAATTTTTATTTTCTCGCATATAAAAAATAATATTGTTTAAAAAACATACATATAAGTTTATTTAGCATTTAATATTTTTTTGTTTTTGTAAGTTTAACCTATCTTTGCTTAGAAAAAAACTCTCTCGTAAACGTAGATAAGCATAAGAGCTGGAGGATCAAAAAACATTTTTCAATATAAACTTTCATTTATGAAACCTCCTAAAAACAGCACCTTAATACAATTTTACCTTTTACTTGTGCCTTTAAACTTTAATCCAAAAATTAGAAAAAATTTGTCTCGCTTGGGAAAAAATCTTTCTCGTTTTCGGAAAAAATTGTCTCGGCTTATCACCAGTAATTTTTTAAGCGCCAAAAATGATGCTTGTCTTTTAGACAGTACATAAACTCATGTCTTTGTCACTTTGCAAAGTATATAATTTTGCAATTGCAAAGTTACCTATAATATTTTTTCATAAATCGTTTTTCTCGATTATAAAAATTTATCAATTAGAAAAAATCTTTCTCGCTTCGGAAAAAATCTTTCTCGCTGAAAAAATTTGTCTCGTTTTAGAAAAAATCTTTCTCGTTTTCGGAAAAAATCTTTCTCGCTTCTAATTGCTGATTAAAAAGAGTTAAATTCAATTCTATGGATATAATTTATACAATTTAATCGGTTGATCAGAAAAAATCTTTCTCGCTTCGGAAAAAATCTTTCTCGCTGAAAAAATTTGTCTCGTTTTATTTTTTTTAAAATTACATATTTATATGATTTTATTGGTTATAGGTGTTTTAGATAATGCAAAAAATACAAAATTAGAAAAAATCTTTCTCGTTTTAGAAAAAATTTGTCTCGTTTTAGAAAAAATCTTTCTCGTTATTTTTAATAAATGATTGAATTTAAAGTACAAAAAAAATATACAAAAAGAAAAGGAAAAGGAATTAAAAGAATAAAAGATTTTTTTGATTTAAGAGGGGATTTAAAAGCAAAAAAGCAATCCCTAACGGGATCACTTTTTTTGGTGTTTTTTTATACTATTCTAAATACGTTCTACTTTCAACTGATATTGAGATTCCATAATTGAGATCCAGTCCTTTAAATCACGTTCAAAGATTTCTTTAGTCTCATCATCTGCAACAACTGATAAATTTACAAACAGTAGACCATCTGTAGTTTTGTTTTCTGATGGCGTTAATGTGAACTCATCTGATGACGGCTGATCATCGTTATTAACAGCTGTGGTTGCTTCCGTATGAGCTTCTGATGATGAATCTTGGTCTTCACCACTTGAATCACTTTCATTGCCGTGAGAAGCAATTGGATCACTCACTGACGATGTTTCATTTGCAGCTGGCTTCGGCTTATCTTTATCTTTGTTTTTGTTCTCAAGCGTATTAATGAAGTTCTGCACTGTAATCTGAGAAATAATTTCATCTTTGGTTTTGTACTGTTCTAACCATTTAGCTAATTCTGTTCCATGCTTAGACCATTTTGAAGTCAAAAGGTATAGAGCATCCAAACTTGTTACCCGACCAAGTTCATATAGAAATTTTACAGGTTCAGGCATTTTCAATAATGACAAGTGTTTCGATACCCATGTTTTTGACTTTGCTAAACGCTGTGCCAATTCTTCTTTTTTTGGTGCATTTTCAACTTTAAGCAATGTATCTAATTTAACGGCAATCTCTAAAGGGGTTAGATCGACACGGTGTAAGTTGTCAATAATCTGATCGACTTCATCATGATTATCATCAATGAATGCTGGAATATCTTTACGGCCTAACAATAAATATGCACGTCTTCTTCTTGCACCGTTATTTACAATGTAAAAGCCTGGGTTATCTAAATCTTTACGAACACTGATAGGCGTTTTTAAACCGTTAGCTTCAATACTATCTGCCAACTCTTTAATTTCTAGGTCATTAAAGATGGTGCGAACGTTCAGCTCGTCTTCATTAATTTTATCTAAAGGAAGCACTAAGCTATCTTTAGTTGTTCCTGTTTCACCAGCGACTAAGCCTATTACGTCTAAACTTTCTAATCCGCCCATGTTCATATTCTCCGTATAATTCAATTAGTTTTGATGCTTAATTAGTTGACCTTTTCAGCAACAAGTTTAACCATATCTAAAAATTCACTTTTAGCTTTTGACTTACTTTTTAACTTCCAAACTGGTTGACGTTTACCAATGGCATCACGTACAGCTTGGCGTTCACCTAACGATATTTCTTTGCTTAATAGTAGGTGTCCATAGTTTGACTGTAATTGTGCTAAAAGTTGCTTTTGTCGTGGACTTGTGCCGTGTACTCGATTCGGGATTATGCCCAAAAAGTTTAACTTTGGGTTGTGTTGTTTTTTTACATTGTTGATGGTTGAGGTAATGTTTTTAATACCCTGAAAACTGAACTCATCAATTTCAATAGGACTTACAACAAAATCCGCAACAACTAAAGGGGCAATTTGAATTGTGCTGGCAGTAGGGGCTGTATCAATGATGCAAATAGCCTTTTGATCATCTGATTTGAGTGAAGCCAACTGAGCCATATTTTTTTTAAAAAGACTAATATCAATATTGTCCTGGCAATTTGAAAGACCAATATCCCCAATGAAAATACGGTCATTATGTTTTAGGCTACCAATTTCTTGAGTGAACAATTCGCTGGCTTTGAAGTTTTGAAATTCACTTGAAAGAATGCTGCTGGTATTACCTTGTGGATCGAGATCCACAACATTGACATTAAAGCCTAATTCTTTAAAAAAATACGCCAAATGAATGCTTACGATGCTTTTACCAACGCCACCTTTTTGGTTTGCCACTACAATAGTTTTCATTCTTACACTCCATGATGGCTATTGCCATATCGTTTACTAATGAAGCAATTATAAAAAAAATAAGCTTTATTGTCAATAACACTTTACAATAAAACCTCAATTAATCTTCGATTTTGGGTAAGTCCTGATTTGCATGTTCTAAAGCTTTTTCAGCCATTTTCCTGATCTGAGTTCCCAGGGATTGCGGTACAACAACAGTAACCGTAATCCAGTCTGAGGGAACAGATGCACTAATTTTTGCATAAACCTTGCTTAGTGCTTCTGTAAGCCACTGTCTTGAGTGCCCAGTGCTTTTGGCAACGTCCGTAGGTGATTCCCCTAAAACTATTACTCGCTTACATGCTTCAACTCGTTCCTTTGTGAACTCTGATAGTTGATTTACATGCTTGTTCCATTCTTCTAGCGAATAGACTGATTTATATTTTGATTTGCCTGCCATTATTGTTACCTGATAAACATGGTTTGAATGATTATAGGGATGATGGTAATTAATTGTCAATCAAACTTTACAATAGTATTTATTTCTGATCCGAAAATTTAATTTAATTTCTTCATTATGTTTTCAGGAATATTTCTTTTATGGGCTTCCCAAGCTTGAACGTTTTTAACATTAACATTCAATATTTTAGCCATTTCGATAATTGTCCAATTGTGTTGCG
Source organism: Acinetobacter bereziniae (assembly GCA_009912575.1). Classification (GTDB taxonomy): domain Bacteria; phylum Pseudomonadota; class Gammaproteobacteria; order Pseudomonadales; family Moraxellaceae; genus Acinetobacter; species Acinetobacter bereziniae_A. The sequence goes on along the minus strand of WNDP01000003.1, from coordinate 16,865 downwards.
CCCGATAGTTTTTCAAGTGTAAGCCGTTTAATAAGTCACTTCTTTCTTTTGAGTACCCGATAACAATTTTTGAGAAAGATTGCTGATTGTGGTACATTTCTGCGCCAAGTATTTTTATAGTAGAAAGGTCTGTCTGTTTTGCAATCTGTTTGATCCTATTTCGGATAACTTTTTCCTTGTAGGGGAGATCATCAGCTGCACTAACTGAATTTAAAAGGGCTGGGATATGGGCTAAATCAGACAAATTGGGTATTTCAGGAACATTGTCCTGTCTCAAATAATTGACCAGGGTCAGTAATTGACCAATAACTGTAAAATCTTGATTCATATTAAGTTCTAATAAATTGAAAAAATGTAGAGATTAAAAGTGTGTGGTATTAATTTTACGCCAAAAAGTAATTATTTGGATATTAATTTTATTTCTTTTGGAGTTTTAAACATTGGTTGTGGTTTAGTCGCTGATTTTAAATATTTTTTAAAATTAAGTTTAGGTCTTTTTACGCCTATTAAATGCAAAACTATTAATTTTGTTTTTGCAAAATATATAATTTTGCAATATTGATATTGCGTGTATTGCTATGTTGATGTAAGAATAAACTGTCTGCAATATTTAAAAAATAGCGTGTGAATGTGTAAAACTGATTTAAGATATGGCTACTATCCCACTGTGGACTTGGAACGCTTGAACGAGATGAACACAATTACCGAAGCGGTATTGATAGACAATGCCCGAAATGGCGCTGTTGAGGTTGTGAAGATTGCACCCTCACAAGACAACAAAGGATTTTTCGTATATGTGGTGCTGACATGGAAGGCAGATGAAATGATTTTGGTTACACATAGAAAGCAACCTCGGTTATGGGTCAGTTTGGATCGTTTATATGCCCATATATCAAGTAAGTACGGAAATGTTGCGTCTATAAACGTGTTTTTTTCCAAACATAAACAGGAAGATTAAAAAGTGTTGTCAAATACGCAAGAGATTGATCGTCGGGTTAAAGAAAAATTAATGCGTGAAATGGGGCCAATTGTTAGCGGTCTGCTGCAAGAGCCTGATGTGGTCGAGATTCTTTTAAACCCTGATCATAGCTTGTGGGTAGAAAGATTAGGCCAAGAAATGGAAGTGGTTGGGAAGATGCCAGCCAATCAAGCCGAAGCATTAATGACAACTGTTGCAAGTACATTAAAAACCGTGATGACTGCACAGAATCCAATTTTAGAGTGCGAATTACCATTTGATGGATCTCGTTTTGAAGCTCTTATCCCTCCAGTGGTTTCTGCACCAACATTCACTATTCGTAAAAAGGCTCAAAAAATCTTTACTTTAGATGATTATGTTGAAAGCGGAATTATGTCCGCTGCACAGAAAGAAACGCTTATTAACGCTGTGAAAGAGCGTAAAAATATTCTTGTTGTTGGTGGTACTGGTACAGGTAAGACAACGTTGTCTAACGCAATTTTACATGCAATTGCTGAATACACACCTGATCACCGCTGTATTTTGATTGAAGATACCGCTGAATTACAGCCGAAAAATAAGAATGTTGTTGTAATGCGTACAAGTCAAGAAGTCACGATGCTTGGGTTGCTTAAAGCTACGATGCGTTTGCGCCCTGATCGTATCATTGTTGGTGAGGTGAGGGGAGGAGAAGCACTAAGTCTATTAAAAGCATGGAACACTGGTCACCCTGGCGGTGTTGCTACTGTCCATGCAAACAACGCTTTAGCAGGTTTAACGAGGGTTGAACAGCTAATTTCGGAAGCATCGACTACGCCAATGGCGAGTTTGATTGCAGAAGCGGTTGATGTGGTTGTCTGTATTGCAAAGCATAACGGCAGCCGTGTTATCCGTGAAATTATTTCTGTCACTGGCTATGAAAATGGTCAATATCAATATCAACAAATAGCTTAAATAAGAGGATAGCTCATGTTGGCAACTTTAAAATCACAATTTACCGTCCGTCAAGCAATGTACATGATTGCTATGGTCGCTGTAGTAGCTTTAATGCTTATTCCAGACTTTGCTCATGCTGCTTCGGCTGCTGGTGGCGGTCTTCCGTGGGAAAGCCCACTTGAAAAATTAAAAGACAGTATCACTGGCCCTGTGGCAATTGGTATTTCTTTGATTGCAATCACTGTATCAGGTGCAATGTTGATCTTTGGTGGTGAAATCAATGAATTTGGTCGTCGTATGATCATGGTCGTTCTTGTTATTGCCGTAATTGTATTCGCTGCACAAGTCTTGTCTTCATTAACTGGTAAATCTGCAACTGTTCCAGTGGAAGATCAGCAAACTACAGAAGCAACAAACAACACTATTCAACATAAAGGGTAGGTTGCTCATGGCTAGTGGATCTTCTTTAAGACGATCTGTAATTAACAGATCACTGAACAGACCAAATTTGCTGCTTGGGTGTGAACGTGAGTGGATTTTAATGGCTGGGTTAGTTGCTTTTGCATTGATCTTTTCATTAAAGACAGTACCGTCAATCATCATTGGGGTGGTTTTGTGGTTCATCTCATTGTTTCTTTTGAGAAAGATGGGTAAAGCCGATCAGCTGGCATCAAAAGTTTATATCCGTCATATCAAGCAACAAAAACTGTATTTACCGAAATCGACACCTTTTAGAAAAATGTAAGAGATAACAATGCAAGCATTAAAAGAATTTCAAAGTCAGGCGCAAGGTTTAAGTGATCTCTTAAACTATGCAGCGTTGATTGATTCAGGTGTAGTGCAGAATAAAGACGGTTCTATCATGGTGGGTTATTTTTATCGTTCAAACGATATTACTAGCTCAACAGAAGATGAACGTAATTATTTGACTGCACGTATCAATGCAGCCTTAGCAAGATTGGGAAATGGTTTTGTTACTTGGCATGATGCAGTAAGGATTCCTGATAACTACTATCCAAGTGCGGATAAAAACTATTTTCCTGATCCAGTGTCTAAATTGATTGACGATGAAAGACGTAAGCGCTTTCAATCTGAGGATTCGCATTTTGTCACTGAGTATGTATTAGTTATTAGCTATATGCCTCCTTTACGTGCTTCTTCAAAGCTGAATGATATGCTTTGGCAAGAGCAAGAGGGCGTAGCAAAGAAAAGTATTGCTGATCAAGTCCTAGAATGGTTCTACAAGGAACTTGTGACATTTGAAGACATGGTAGGTAATGTCATCACATTACAGCGAATGAAAAGTTACCAAGTAACTGATGATTTTGGTAAACAGCATTTACGTGATGAACTTTTTAATTATTTAGGGTATTGCATTACAAACCGTGTGCAAGAAATGAATATTCCGCATTATGGAGCATATCTTGATGTGTGCTTAGGTGCGTATCCTGTCATTAATGGTGATACTCCAAAAATTGCAGATAACTATATCTGTCCAATCGTAATTGAGGGTCTTCCGCCTGAAAGTTATCCAAATATCTTGCATGTACTAGAAGCATTGCCTTTGGCTTATCGCTGGTCATCAAGAATGATTTACCTGGATCAACAAGAAGCTGTTAATGAATTAATGAAAATTAAGCGGAAATGGAAGCAGAAAGTACGTGGCTTCTTCTCTCAAATTTTCAAAACTCAAAACGGACAAATTAATGAAGATGCGTTGTTAATGTCTAATGACGTTGATAATGCCTTAACTGATGCCCAAAGTGGCTTAGTGACTTATGGTTTCTTTACCAGTGTTGTTGTCATCATCGGGCAAGACTATGAAGAATTACAAGAGAATGCACGTTTTACAATTCGTGAAATTCAGCGTTTAGGTTTCCAGTGTCGTGTTGAGACAATCAATGCTTTAGAAGCTTGGTTAGGTACACTACCTGGACATGCGATTCAAAACGTTCGTCGTCCTTTGATCCATACTTTAAATCAAGCTGACCTTATTCCATTGTCTAGTATTTGGGCTGGTCGTGCAGAATCGCCTAACCCTTATCTACCGCCACAATCTCCCCCATTGATGTATGCACTAACCAATGGTGGTACACCTTTCCGTATCAATTTGCATGTTGATGACTTGGGCCATACTTTGATTTTTGGGCCGACTGGTGCTGGTAAGTCTGTGTTGCTCAACATGCTTGATATTCAGTTTTTACGTTATCAACATGCACGTATCTACTCATTTGATAAAGGTCGTGCTTCATGGGGGATCAATCAGGCCAGTGGTGGTAAATTTTTTGACATTGCTGGCGAAAGCTCTGATCTGAACTTTGCTCCATTATCTGAACTAGATACAACAGAAGATTTCATGTTTGCTCAAAACTGGCTTGAAACGTTGTATCAGCTCCAAACAGAAACAATTTTAACGCCTGAGCAGAAAAAACAAATTGTTCGTGCATTAGAGTTGCTGAAAACTCAACCTAAATCTGGTCGTACTCTAACTGCATTTAATGCAACGGTTCAGGATCAGGCAATTCGTGATGCTATTTCTCACTATACATTGAGTGGAACACTTGGATCGTTACTCGATGCCGAAGTAGATGGTTTATCAGGTGAAAATAGCGATAGCTGGTGGGTTGCTTTTGAAATTGAATCACTGATGAATTTAGGTGAAAAGAATCTTCTTCCAGTGCTTCTATATCTATTTAGACGTATTGAAAAATCTTTAGATGGTCGTCCTACATTACTGGTGTTGGATGAAGCATGGTTAATGCTTGGTCATCCAGTGTTTAGAGAAAAAATCCGTGAATGGTTAAAGGTACTTCGTAAAGCTAACTGTTCAGTTGTGATGGCTACACAAAGTTTATCTGATATGTATCGTTCAGGCTTATTGGATGTTCTTTTAGAATCTTGCCCAACAAAAATTTTATTACCTAATCCCGAAGCGGATAAGCCAGGTACGGACAATCTTCCTGGGCCACAGGACTTCTATGTGTCGATGGGTCTCAATGAGACAGAAATTTACATGCTGAAGAATGCTACCAAGAAGCGTGATTACTATTTCATGCAACCTGAAGGCAAAAGATTGTTCCAACTTGGCTTGGATAAACTCACCCTTTCTTTTGCTGCAATCAACTATAAAACAGATGGTTTGGCAATCAAAAGATTAATGGATGAGCATGGTGAAAACTGGCCGTATAAATGGCTTGATTCAAAAGGAGTAACTTATGACAAAGCTTCCTAAAGTAGTTTTGTTTGCCCTTGCAGCTGGTGGTTGTTCTTATGCTTCTGCAAGTGATTATGGGTGTGAAGCTCTCTTGTGTTTCGCTGGCGGTAAAAACGTCAGCGAATGCAAGCCAACCATTAAGCGTGTGCTTAAAGACTTGGCAAAAGGCAAGGGCTTTCCACATTGTTCTTTTTCAGGGCCTAGCGGTAATTCAGGCTCAAGTGACAACTTAGTTCGCACTCGGTTGTTTACTGAGCGTTGGAATAACCGTATTTGTCGAGATGGTGAAACAAGAGCTACTCGATCAATAGGTGGCTATTACTGCAAGACTATTGAGATCAATATTGATCCAAGTATTGCTAGTGATCAGTCTCATCAACGCCAATATTTTAACTACTAATTAAAAGGTGTTCTTATGAAAATTAAAGCAATAAGCCTAGCTGTTTTATTAACAATTGGTACAGCTACTTCAACTTCAACAATGGCGACAGGTATTCCTGTTTTTGATGGCGGTAACTTCGCCAACATGATTATTAATGCTACTAACCAGGCTACGCAAATTTCTAACCAGGTTTCGCAAATTAATAGCTTGTTGCGTGGTAACGCTTTATCTGAACAAGCATTGCGCCAGTTAGGTCTAGGCAACTATAGCGGTCTTGTAAGTCAAATGAGCGCACAGTATCAAGACTTGAATAAGATCATGACGGCATCTAAAGCTTTGAGTGCATCCGTTGGTGAGATTCAAAGTCAATACCAACAACTGTACCCAAACTTTCAAAACATGAAAAATCGCTCTCCTGAACAAATGTATCAACAGTTTGGGAAGTGGTCTGATCAGCTTCAAGATGCCAATAAAGCAGCTATGCAAGCTCAATCTACGATTAATAACATTAAGGATCGTAATAATCGTATTTCTTCAATTTTGAGTGAAAGTGCTGGTACTGGTGGGGCTTCTCAAGTGGCTCAATTACAGTCATCTAACCAAATGCTGGGTGTTTTAGCTCAACAAATGAACGATTTACATACTGTAATGGCTTCATCGGCTCGTTCTGCTACAGAAGCTCAAGCTATGGCCCAAGCGGAAAAAGATGCTATGCGTCAGACTTGGAAAGTTCGTAATGATGGAACAAGCTATTCAACAAATGTTGGTGGCAATAAGAAATTTTAAAGGATTCTTATGAAAGCTTTACTTATCGCTGTGGTGGTTGCTTCTATGGCTTTAACTGCATGTTCAAATGATAAAGAACATACAAAAGAAGAAAATATGAAGCGTAACGATACGTCTAATCATCCTACGGATATTGGCAAGAATAAGAGCTATTAATGAGGTTTGGCATGTGGAAAAGAATAAGTTGTTTGCTATGTGTCTTTGCTGTTGGCTTACTATTTAGTGATATAGCAAATGCTTCGATGGCAACAAGTGTAGATAGCATTATTGAAGAATATCGTAATGCTTCATCAGGCTGGGCAGGCACTTTACTTTCCCATGCCACTACTTTGTTTTGGATATTAGCTTTTATCGAATTTGCTTGGGCCATGATTGGCTTGGCGTTTCGAGCTAATGATATGGGTGATTGGGCTGCAACAATTGTCAATCAAATCCTCTTTATTGGCTTCTTTTATTGGTTGTTGGTTAACTCAACAAGTATATCTCTAGCTGTAGTAGATAGTTTTAAACAGGCTGGATCGGAAGCAGCTGGAATTTCAGGTATTTCACCAACCGATGTTTTTCAGATTGGTGTTGAGCTGATTAAAAAGCTATTGGATGCAGTAAGTGCATGGTCACCTATTGATTCATTAGGCATTTTAATTGCAGCGATTGTAATTATGGTTTGTTTTGGATTGATTACAGCCTTTTCAATAGTTGCTTTAGTTGAATCCTATATCATTATTTATGCAGGAATTTTGTTGATGGGGTTTGGTGGTAGTCGTTGGACTAAAGACTATGCAATCAGAACACTTCAATATGCTATGTCTGTTGGCGCAAAATTATATGTTTTGATTCTTTTGCTTGGTATTGGGGCAAAAATCATGGCTAAGTGGATTGCGGATCTCGATGCTGAAAACAACGTTGATATTGTCTTGGTCATTGGCTTTGCAATCACTTTCTTGGCATTGGTAAAAATATTACCTGACTTGGCTCAAGGTCTTATCAATGGTTCTTCTTATGGAAATGGTAGTGCTTTGACGGCTGCGGCTGCTGCTGTAGGTGGGGCTGCTGGTGCTGCTGCTGGTATGGCAGTTGGTGCAAGTATGGCTGCTAAAGGGGCTGGTTCGTTAGCTAGTGAGCAACTTAAAACAGCTCAAGCAAATGGATCAGGGCCAACAAGCGCTATGGGTAAAGGGTCTTTTATGCTGGGATCAATGGCAAAAAATTTAGGCTCATCAATGAAAGAAGATATTGGTGGTCGATTAAGTGGTTCAAATCACGGTCATGGAACAATGGGTGGGCGCATGGGCCATTCTATGAGTTCTCAAGCTGAAAAAAGTCGAGAATCAAGAGAAGCAAAATCTGCTGATGACAAGATGGATTCAAAAACTTCGCCTGGTTCACCTGGAAATGACGACAACACAATTTCTTAAAATTATCGTTTTTTAAATAATGTAAAGCCATATTGACAAGTGTACTATTCGATTAGTATAGTACGCTTGTGCATAAACAATATGGCAACAGCCATGAGAGTTTTGAAATGAAAAAACAAAGTTCCCCTAAATCTACACCAGTAGAGAATAGCCCTGGTAAAAATCCTTACATGGATGCTCGTCGAGAGTGGAATGAACGATATGGTAGTTATATCGCTCAAGCTAAAAATTGGCGACTAATTGCTTTGGGTTCTATGCTCGTTGCTCTTGTTGCGGTTTGTGGAAATGTCTACATTGGCGCACAAAATAAGCTCGTTCCTTATGTTGTACAAGTTGATAAATTGGGTACAACGGTAGCAACAGCTCGTGCTGATGTAGCACGTAGACCTGATGATCGAGTTATTCAGGCACAGCTTGCGTCATTTATTGATGCTTCACGAAGTATTTATACCGATGCTGCTGCTCAAAACAAGCAAATTAAAGTTGTTTATTCAATGTTGCGTCCAAAGGGTGCTTCATATAACAAGATGAATAGCTACTATCAGAAAAACAATCCTTTCCAACGTGCCCAAACAGAGACAGTAAGCATTGAGCTTAAATCTGCATTACCGATGACAGCAAACACTTGGCAAATCGAGTGGATTGAAACGAAAACGGATCGTGAGGGTATGACCATTGGTACAGCAAATATGCAAGCCATTTTAACCATCGGACTTAATCCACCAAAAGATGAAGCCACAATTATGATGAACCCAATGGGGGTTTATGTGGATGATTTCAGCTGGTCAGCAAAACTTTAATATAGGAATTGAATAATGAAAAAACTGATTTCTCTTTTGGCATTAAGTGCTTCAATGACCACAATTGCAGCTGAACCAGCCGATCTTAGTAATGATGGTGGTATGTTAGCCCAACAAGCAGCGATTCTTAACCAGCTTCAACCACAGTTGGCTAATCTAACAAATCCTAATGGTGGGGCATTGGTTGCTTCTAGTACAAACAATATGCCAACTAATTATTTAAATGGCATTAACTCAAACTTAAAGCCTAAAGAAGCAAAAGGTGCTGCTTTGTCCTATGAGTGGATGAATAAAAGTGACATGCCTGGGCGTGGTGATGCTGGTGCTGTGATGTTTCAGTTTGGTGCATCAATGCCTGCTTTGGTTTGTGCGCCTATGTACGCCTGTGCGATTCGCCTTGAACCAGGTGAAACCATGACACAAATGGATGCTGGTGATGCTGTGCGTTGGAAAATTACACCTAGCGTTACAGGATCAGGTGAAAATACAACTACATACTTAATCGTTAAAGCAACAGATAGCGGTTTAAGTACAAACTTAACAGTTACTACTGATCGTCGCTTGTATGTAATTAAGCTGGTTAGCCGTATTGATGACTGGATGCCTTTGGTTGCTTTTAATTATCCCGAAGATCAAAAACGTGCTATGGAACGTTATCAGGCACAAGTTAAGGCTGTACGTGATGCAACTATTATGAGTGATGGTGGTAATGTTTCGGGTCTTGATTTTGGTTTTAAAATGCGTGGGGATAATCCATCTTGGAAGCCTTTACGTGTTTACACTGATGGCGCAAAAACTTTTATCCAGTTCTCCAAAAAAGTTAGCAGTTCTAACCAAGAGTTACCAACATTGTTATCTGTTGGATCGGATGATAAAGAGCAGTTAATTAACTATCGTCTTGTTGGTGATCGCTTTGTGGTCGATTCTGTGATTGATCGGGCAATGTTGATCAGTGGCGTAGGCCGTAAACAAGTAAAAGTTGACATCATTCGTGATGAGCGAGGTAATTAATAATGCAAATGATTAAAGCATTGCTAATTACTGGTGCTGCTATATTTCCTTTTGCAATGGTTGGGTGTGCTACCCAACCAGTAGCAACAAAATCATATGCAAAAGGGGTAACAAGCGATTCTGCGGAAGTGGTTGTACCAGCAATTGTTGATTATGTTTCATTTAAGCTTCCACCAGCTCAAAGCACAATTTATTTAGCTCAAAGTAAATATCGCAATCTTGATGCTGTCCTAGAAGATGCTTTTAAAGCGAAAGGTTATGCCATTAGTAACGTTCCTGAGAGCGAATCGGAAGCTATCCATATTGTGCGATATGAAGTCAGTCCTTTAGTTAATGGGCTTTTGGTTAATGTCTATATTGACCAAAAACGTGCATCAACAATGGCTGTGTATTGGCAAAAAAAATGGGTTTGGTTAGGTAAATATACAGTTGGGGGGGATCGTAATGTCTGAAAATGAAAATAATGCTCCAGCTGACGATAAGTTGAATCCGACAAAACCAGTAGGTATCCAAGAGGGTAAAAAATCAATTTTAAGCGGTGGTCGTCGATTGACTAAACTACCTATGGCTATTGCTTTTGTAATCGGGATTGTTGTTATTGGCTTGATTCTTATTACTCTGATTCAAGCAGGTAATAAGGATGTTCAACAACAAGATGCTATGCAAGATGGTGGCCCTGGTGATTCTCAAGGTGCGCCTGTTGATCTGTTTGCTGGTGATAAAAAGAGTGGGGCTGTTGATCCACTTAAAGAGCAGCAAACAGGTAAGCCAGGTGATAACTGCTTAACAGCTGTTTTGGATAACCAGGGTAAACCTGTTATGAATCCTGATGGCACACCTAAACAAGCGCCTTGTTCTGATCCAACACAAGTAGCCGATCCAAATGCTCAAATGCCTCAAGTTGTTGAGGGTTCAGTTGAAGATTTTGAAAACAAGAGACGATTGCTTGAGCTTGACAGAATACGCCAAAAAAATGATTTAGCTTTTCAACGTGAGCAACAAATTGACCAGCAACGTGCAAAAGAATCGGCTGATCGTATGCAAGCTATGTATGACCGTCAATCTGCTTTAGCTGGTGTTTTAAATGCTAGTAGTACAGTTAATGGTGGTGGGCGTGGTGCAATGGCTATGCCGACTGGTGCTAGTGGTTCTTTAAGTGGATTGTTGCCTGGTGGACGTTCAGGCGGTGGTGATGTTGGCGGTATGCCTGGCGAACTTGATGCGTTTGATACAGCTAATGGTCAAACGAAAAAGCAATCATGGGCTGACCAAGATCGCAACAAAGACGTTTACTTAAACAAAGCACTGGTTGATAAAATCTCTGACTATGAGGTTAAAGCTGGTACGGTTATTCCAGGTATCTTGATTACAGGTATGAATAGTGATTTACCAGGTCAAATTATTGCCCAGGTTTCACAGAACGTATATGACAGTCCAACAGGTAAATACTTATTGATCCCTCAAGGAACTAAGTTGATTGGTTCTTATAATAGTGCGGTTACTTATGGTCAAAAACGTGCAATGGTCGCTTGGGAACGTTTGATTTATCCAAATGGTAGCTCGATTAGCATTAACTTTGCTGGTGTTGATCAGGCTGGTTACACAGGCTTGAAAGACAAGGTGAGTAATCATTATGGTCGTATTTTTGGACAAGCTGCGTTGATTTCGATGTTCTCCGCTGCTGGGCAAATTGCTACAGATGATAACAATAGTGATAACAAATCAAGTGGTGAAACACTGTCAGAAGAATTAGGTCGTCAGTGGTCACAAACAGGTCAAGAGCTTATTCGTAAGAATATGAATATTGCGCCTACGATTAAAATTCGCCCTGGCTATAAGTTAAATGTCATGGTGTCTAAAGACATGATCTTAAAGCCTTACAAGTAAGTCAAAGATCAAAAAATTAAGGTTGCGAAAGCAACCTTAATAATTTTCGGATCAGAAAATAATAGGTGGGAAGATGAGAAGATTATTCATTGCAGAAAAACCTGAATTAGCAGAAGCAATTTGTGCTGGATTGGGTAATAAGACAGGTTCAAAGTCAGACGGTTATTACACTTGCGGAAATGACATTGTTACATGGTGCTATGGTCACATGCTAAGACTTTCTGATCCCGAAGAATACGATCAGAAATATAGCAAATGGAACTTGGATGATCTTCCATTTAGCTTTATTCCATGGCAAAAAATGATCAGTGATGATAAGCAAAAACAAGTAAAGATTATCTTTAATCTCGTAAATTCAGTTGATGCTGTGGTTAATGCTGGTGATCCTGACGATGAGGGCCAATTGCTTGTAGATGAATTGCTGGAATTTTGTGGAAATACAAAACCTGTTTATCGTGTATTGATCAATGATTTCAACTTAAAGCTTGTTCAAAAGGCATTAGCAAATATCCGTCCGAACAGTGAATTTCAATTTATGTCTGCTGCTGCGGAAGCTAGATCTGTAGGGGATCAGTTGTACGGATACAACATGACTAGGGGATATACCCTTAAAGCACGTTCTAGTGGCTTTGATGGCGTTTTAAGCGTAGGTAGGGTGCAAACTCCTATCTTGGGTCTTGTTGTGCGTCGTTGCCGTGAATTTAAGGCACATAAACAAGCATTTTATTACAACGTTTCGGCTCGGTTCGATATTACAGGTTGTCAATTTAATGGGCGCTATCAAATTATTGATACTGATCAAGTGGATGATAAGAAACGATTGATCAGCGCTGAACAGGCTCAAAAAATTGTTGATGATGTAAAAGGCAAACAAGCTAAAGTGATTAGCGCCAAAACAACACAAAAAGAAACGCCACCAGTGTTGCCATATAACCTTTTAAAGCTACAGGCCGATGCTTCAAGAAAATATGGCTATAAGCCTGATAAAGTCAAAGAAATCACCCAAGCATTGCGTGAAAAGCATCAGTTAATCACTTATAACCGTTCTGACTGTGAATATTTGTCAGACGAACAGCATGAAGATGCGCCAGGCGTACTTGCTGCAATTCTCGAAACAGCACCAATTTTTGCCCAGGTGATCCAAAAAGCTGATCCAGTGATCAAAAGCCGTGCATTCAATAGTTCAAAGGTGAGCGCCCACCATGCAATCATCCCTACAGAGGGTACAGCTGATTTTTCAAGATTAAGTGAAGCTGAACAGCGAATTTACTTATTAATTGCAAGAGCATATATCGCACAGTTTTTCCCGAACATGAAATACGATGAAACGGAAATTTATGTAGAGTGTGAGCAGCATAAGTTTAAGACGGTATCAAATGTTGTGACTGATTTGGGCTGGAAAAAGCTTTATAAAAATGATGCAGACAATGACGATATTAAAGAGAATGATGAAGCTGAAAGTGTTGACTTGAGACAGGTTCAAAATAATTCTTTTGGTGTTTGTATTGATGCTAGTTCAGAGAAAAAAGCAACTAAGCCACAACCACTTTATACCATTGCTACCCTCTTAAAAGATTTAACCAGGGTTGCTAAGTATGTCCGTGATCCTGAACTTAAAAAAATTCTTGTGGAAAAAGACAAGGGTAAAGAGGGTGAAAATGGTGGGATCGGTACACCAGCAACACGAGATTCTATTATTGCTGGGCTTTTAAACCGTGGCTTTATCGTTGAGGAGGGTAAAAACCTAATTGCATCGGAAGTGGGTGAAAAACTGTATGATGCGCTTCCTGATTCAGCTAAATTCCCTGATATGACCGCAATTTGGCATGATCAACAAAAAACCTTAAAGAATAAAGATGATGTGGTAAATTTTGTTCGTGGCCTGATGGAGTTTATATCTACAGAAATTGAAGCGGTAAAAAACTCAAGTTTGTCAGTGGTTAAACAACATGAATGCCCAGGCTGTAAAATGTATTATTTGAAAAGAATAACGCCAAAAGGAAAAGATGCTTTTTGGGCGTGTTCTGATCGAGATAACTGTGGATACACTGCTCCTGATGCTGGTGGTCTACCTGGGAAGCCTAAACCTAAGCCAGCCGTTTCAGCTCAACATAAATGCAAAACTTGTGGTAAAGGGTTGATCAGACGTACAGGGAAAAAAGGAAAGGTGTCTTACGCATTTTGGGGGTGTTCAGGATTTCCTGAATGCAAAGAAAGCTATAAAGATGATAAAGGTAAGCCTAATTACACATCAAGCACTTAATATTTAACAGTATGGGGTAGTTGGTAAAGCGCTATTGACAAATGGCGCTTTATTTTTTAGGATGAAATAAATATTGAGGGTATATTATGAGCAACGAAATTTTTGATTATGTTCTTCCTGGTATGGATGAACTTAATAATCCTGAAAAGAAACCTAATCTATTGACAGCAAGATTATTTTCAATGGAAGTTGGCGAGAAAAAAATGGATAATCTTAATAAAAATGAAAAAGCATTTTTAAAATACATTCAAGAACATAAAGCTGATTACGACATTACTGTAAATGTCCGTGATAATGGTCAAATAAATTGCCATATTGGTAGCTTTAATAGTCATTTGGTAGAGAATAGGTTTGTATTGTGGCTTCCATTTTTTGTGATTAGTTTTTTGACAAATTTTTATAACATCCTGGCTCATAAAGCACATGGGCCAGACTTGTCAGTGACCTTAGTTGGTGGTGCTATTTTTGCAATAGCTCTTTTTGGTGTGCCATCCTCAATGTTTAAATTTTACTTTGAGAAAAAGAGTTTTTATAAGTGGTATCCAGTTTTAATTGCAGTAAGTATTGCAGCTGGTATTTATGTAAATTTCTGATCCGAAATTATTTTGTATTATGTTGTAAAGCGTTATTGACAATATAACGCTTATTTTATTATAATGACCACTCAAACAACGGATATGGCAACAGCCATGAGGGTTTTACCGTGAAAGCGAAAATTATAATTTTCTTAATTCCGATGAGCTTAATTGCTTGTTCAAGTCCTGCATCTACAGAAGACATTAAAAAGGCTCTTAATGAATGTCCTGACGTTGCTCTTGATATAAAAGTAAAAACAAGTGATTACGGTTTTAGTGGTGGTAGTGTCGTTACAAAGAGAAATTTAAAATCTTATTTGAAAGATTGTCTGAAAGAAGTGGAAAAAGCAAAAGATCCAAATTCTAAACAAAACATTATCAACAGACAACGTGCCTTAGTGGATTAATTGAGAGAGGTTGAGATGGAAATTTCACAAATTATATTGTTTGTTAGTCTCCTTATTATTATGGCTGGTGGAGCATCTATTTTTTTTAGAAGTGAACCAGGAACGGCATTACCGATAATGGGTGTTGGGGTGCTTCTTGGTTGTGGTTGTTTGTTGTATATATTTTTGAACACTGAAAATGATCCATCAAGCCGATATATCAGTAATGATGAAAAACGTGCTGCTAAAATGTTTACACAAAATTGTAAGCAAGTGAATTATGTTCAAGCGAACAACACTACAGGTTTAGGATTGGGTGTTTCTACAAAAGGGTCGCCCGTAGTTGGTGCTATCTCTAGCTCTAATGAAGATTCTTATGTGTATTCTTGTGACGGTGGCGTTCAGTACACATTGACCTATGATATTGAAAAATATAGACAGTTTTACAAATAAGGTGGATTTATGAAATATTCTCAAAATGGCTTCATTGGTGATTTTACTTTTGCTGGTTGGGTTGTAATTATTTTTGCAATCTTTTTTATAGGTGTAGTAGTCATGGGGGTATATGGGATAACCGATGCAAGTGCTGAACAACTTAAAGAAGTAAATGCTACGGTTGAATTGGCTCAACAACAGCCTTTTGCTAAAGAATTTAATAAAGAAATTAAGCCATATCTTGAAGATGGGCGAATTACAAAGGAAGAAGCTGAAACAATCTTAAAGCAGTACGAAACTATAAAATTGAAGTACAGTGCTTCTAAATAAATTTCTGATCCGAAAATAAGGTGGAAGATAATGAAAAGTACACAAGGTAAGGAACTGATAATTAAACTAGGTCAGCATTATGCGACCATCCAAGAAGCGCTTGATAGTGATACTAATTTACAAGGAACTGTCACATCGTGGAATTTAAAAGCATTGGATTCAATTAATGTGGTGGATTCAATTAATGATGACAGACAGCGAAAATCAGTGGCATTTAAGCGAAAACGGAAAAACAATGTTTTAACCTGGGCATTGGTTGGTGGCTTAATGGATGCTTCATCAGGTGATGACAGTATTGTGGATGGTGTCATTTTAGGTGGGATGTTCGGCTATGCTTCAAGCGGAAGTGTAGAGAAGCCCGAAGCACGTATTCTCTTAACATTTACCAATGGTGATAAGTTAGGGGTGATTGTAGATCAGGATGAGCTTTTGCAAGTTTTGGAAGTCAAGCAAGAGGATAACTTGATTGATGGTAAGTTTGTAAGATCATTATCTAATACTCAAAAGGATGCTGTTCTTGATTCCCGAAGATCAGATGAGCAAACAAGCTATCTAATTTTGGCATGTCTATGTTTGTTTAGTGGTTTTTTCTTAAATTTGTTTTTGAGCATAACAGTTGAAGATGTACCGCATGGGCAACTTCTTTTGAATCTTGCTACTTGGGGTGTTGGCTTTGCTGGACTTGGTTTTGCTTTGCTGGGTTGTGGTTTTTTTGGTCGGAAAAGTAAAGAAAGCTATTTGAAAGAGGGGGAACAATAATATTGTTCCTTATCCTAACAGTGGAGTAAATAATTGAAATTTGATCCAAAAAAAATACTGGCTTTAAAGCCGTTTGATGAGAGTGAGGATAATCTAAAAGACGATTATTCAGGAAGTAGAATTAGAACTTTCTTAATCTTATTGACATTCTGTAGTGCTATTGCTGCTTTGTCTGCTGTATTTCTCTTTCCAATGGGGGATGCACCAATTATATTAATGTCAATAAGTTGTGCTTCATCCGCTATATTGAGTGGTATCGAGTGGCATTTGGGTTTTAAAGCAAAAGCATTAAATAAATTATTTGAAGTGTTTATGTTATTAATTCTTTTGGTGCTTATTAAACAATTAACTTGGTAGTGAGAAAATATTATGGTCGATTCTAGTGTTCAAACAAGTCCTAAAGATTTAAACGATGTTGAAAAGGAAGCTCTTTATTGGTTGCAGCGTGGTTTAGTTACTATTCGTTCAATGGCTCGAAACGCTAAAAATGATCCCCAAAAAGCGGAAGATACTTTGAAAGCTATTTATGATATTGCCGATGCTTGTCATAATGTTCCGTATTGTTTTATTGATGGTGATTCATCGTTGGATGTGGGAACTGATGACAATTACATTGATAATATAGACTGATACATTAATGTAATAGACTGAGTTTAATTTTAAATAGATTCTATAGGGCAATTTACTTAAACATATCAAAAACTATGAATCAGCCTCCTTACTCAATT
>WNDP01000299.1 GCA_009912575.1 Acinetobacter bereziniae | reverse complement strand
CTAAAGATGGCACCATCACGGCTGCAAATGCCAGCTCAATTTCGGATGGTGCATCTGCACTCGTTTTAACCTCTACAGATGTTGCAACAGCAAAAGGTCTGCAACCTTTAGCAAAAATTGTGGCTTACGCGTCAAACTCACAACATCCATCTGAATTTACCATTGCCCCTGTAGGTGCAATCCAAAAAGTTTTGAATAAAACAGGTTGGGATGCTCAAGATGTCGATTTATGGGAAATCAATGAAGCTTTTGCCATGGTCACCATGTGTCCAATCGATGAGTTCAAATTAGATGCTGAAAAAGTCAACATTCATGGCGGTGCTTGTGCGCTTGGGCATCCTGTAGGCTCTACAGGCTCACGCATTATCTTGACGCTCATTCATGCATTAAAACGTACAGGTGGAAAAAAAGGCATTGCAGCACTGTGTATCGGTGGCGGTGAAGCAACAGCAGTAGCGATTGAAATTCTTTAAGTTTTTCTTGGATTTAAACTTTTTTTTAAATGAAAAAAGGCATCGCCTTCTCGGTTGATGCCTTTTTAATTCAGATGTCATTCAATAAAAACTTTTGTAAAATATAAGAATGTCAAAGCACCTTATCTATAAAATGCAAGCTTTCAGGCATGGCATTAGTTACAGGCATGGCATTAGTTATGTTGTCGTTTGTTCAAGATGACACTGTTTCATATATAAAAATAAAGGAAGTCCTACTGACGCTCCTCCTAGCAACGAAGCGATGATAGGAACCCACAACTTTTTCATTTTCAGTTGCTGACCGTCATTTATCACCATGAATATAATCACCATGACCGTGACAACCACATCTAGCCATGCAAATGCAGCAATTGGGTTCTCAATAATCTGTTGAAAAAACAGTGTTAAGTTTAATCCATGTTGATTTAACCACAGAATAAATTGTGAGAATGGAAGTACAATCCCAATGAGGGTCAATAGTGCATATCGTTTTTTCATGATTATTCCTTTCTAATAAATTTGGCATTATTCTCATTTGACATAGATATAGATAAATATCAAAAAACATCTTAGCAAAATAGCTAAAATTTCTTATGTGCTTCTTGCCCTCTTCAAAAAAAGCATTGAATGCTAAAATATTTTTATCTTGATGAAACATGGCCGCCCTATCTTGAGGCTTCGCCTATGCAAAGTAATTTAAGCTTTAAATGTAAGCTTAGCATTGCAAAATCCATTTTATTACATTTGTGTGTGGTTTACGAAAAACTTCATGTTTAATAAAGCTTAAGCACAATTAAAAAAACCTCCGAAATCTAGACTTCTCAGAGCTTTGATATATTGCCTCCATCATCCCAGACTGAATTAGGGCTCTAAACGCTTCGGTTCAGGAATAGGCGCAATATAGGCAATGATTAACATCATAAAACCTGAACCCAAGAATGAGATCACTCGAGTCAATGTACCAATATGAAATAAATCAAATAAGACCAACTTCAAGGTCACAATCACCAAAATACTGCCACCTAAAATCCATAATGCCCGCAATAGTTTACGACTTGCAATACTCATGGTGATCAACGCTAAACTGACCCACAGTAAGGTCAAACTCAACTGAACTGTTGCATCTTGCCACAAACTCAATTGATTATACGGCGTGGCAAAGTACACATGTAAAGCACGTAAAACAATATAGCTACTTAACCAAAGCAGACTTAAGACAGACAACACAGCAAGAATTCCTTGGTCTATCCCGTGCTGTTGATTTTGTTTTTGTTGTAAGTTCAACATCCATAGAAATCCAGCCAACATTGCAATACTGATCAAATCGAATGGATTTAATATGGGCAATAAATAGCCTTGAAAAGCCTGTTGAGAAAATAATTGTGAACAGAACATCCAGACCAACATCAGCGCCAAACTGGTTCGTGTTTGCCAAAATATTTGCCAATCTGACCTTTTTTGAACAAAACACCATCCACAAAACAGCAAAGGAAAAATCACTACACTGATATAAGGCATATTGGAGATCAAACTTAAACTGCTTAAACTCAAACTAACCAACACACCTAAACTGACCCATTCTCTTTCAAAACCCACAGCATAAAAGGGTCTTAACCACACAGTTGTTAGCGCAAGCCCTGCGACAGCTATGCCCCATTGCTCAACAGTATCTCTCCATACCAACACACCATTTTGACTAATATCCAATAAGATAATCAATGCAAAAACATAAATGGGAATAATACCGATCCACTTCGGAATCAACCATGTCGATGAAGCTTTTAACTTCAGCATCAACTCATTCATTAATAAGTAAGAAATACTGAGTAGCAATAACGTATAAATGTACTGATGCGTACCTTTAAAATGATCAAGCAGTAAAATAAGCAACATTGTGCTTGCTGCAATCATTAATAAACTTAAAAACAGCGTAGACAAAGCATAGAGTTGCTGTCGAAACTTCTCACAACTATTCGCCAATAGTACTGCGACAATGTAACTAATACTCAAAGACCAATACATTGTGGTTGGAAAGTTGGGCAATTCAAATAAATAATACAGGCTTGTTATCCCTGCCACGGTCATCAGTGCCATAGCTAGATAACGGCTAATTGCTGATTGCCGATACAATGCATAGCCCCATATACATACACCTTCGACTACCCATCCCACAACGCTCCATTGTCCATGCAATAAAATAGGTGAGATCAAAGCCATAAAGATTAGAGCCAGACTAAAATAACTCTGTGAAATCAGATAAATAGATTGATTGCGTTTTGAAAATTGATAAATTCCTGCAAAAAGCACAGCAAAAACTAAACTAAAACTTGCCAATAGTATGCTTCGATGAAAATAGAGCAAATACAAGTAAAGATAACTGACGATCGGCGCGCCAAAAATCAAAGCAATATCTAAACTTGGCTTAAGTTTAAATTGTTCAACATCTTGTTTGGCAATCAATTGACTAAAACGAAAACCTAACCAAATGAAAACAGCAGTATGGGCAAAGATCAGAATCGTAAGTGACTGTTTATTATGTATATCACCATGATACACCGCATAAACACCTCCAACGATTGCTGTGACCAAGAAACCGATTTGATTGAGATATTTCCAAGGTCTTAAAGTGCTCATCACCGCAATTGCAATATTGATCAACAAATAATAGCTGAGAAGCTCAACAAGCGTTGCGTCTCTTACGGGAAGGGTAAATGGTGCGATATAGGCAATTAACATCGCCATAAGTGCCAATTCAGCACTTTGCTGCTTTAAACCTAGACTTAACGTCAAGAGCATAATCAAACTAAAACAGCCGCTAGCCATATAAATATTAGGAATGACATGGGTGTAATATGCAAAAAACAACGTCAGAAACAAACCTGCCAAGCCTAGACCTTGCAGTGCCAGCGCAAAACTACGATTTTTATGTTGCAACATCATTCCGAGTGCTGTGATCACACCACTCGACAAGGCAATGATGGTCAGCTTCACGGCTAAGCTCAATTGCCACTGTTCTGCTGCAAAACGCAATAACAAGACAATGCCGATCACCAACACCAATATGGCAACTTTTAATACAGGATTCCCCTTAAAAATCCAATCCTGTATTTGGGCAATTAAACTCGTTGATGCATCTGGTCGAGTCTCAATCTGCTGAGTTGAGGATTTTATTAAAGGTGTCGTGGATGTCTCTTGAGAAAGTTGTAAAGACTGAATCTGAGCTTGAACTTGTGTGAGATAACGTTCTAAACGTCGTAGCCACCTGAGAAAAAAGAAAATCCATGCCGTTAAACCCAACCCGACCATCCAACTCAAATGTAAGGTCAGTCCAACCACAGAAACAATTGAAGAAATATACAGAGGAACTTTGGATGTATTTTGCAAAGGAAAAGATATCTGTTGCGCAATATCTTGCATAGGGTTTTGAATGGCATCGACATAGTGCATCA
>WNDP01000298.1 GCA_009912575.1 Acinetobacter bereziniae | reverse complement strand
TAATCGAGTTTTGTCTAGTTATTTTTGATATATATCAGTGAGTTGGAAGGAGTTTTTCATCAAGTGTTCACGGTCTTCTTTAACTTCTAATCCATTAATCGAGATGATGTCTTGAAGTTCATCACGCTGAGCATCAGATATTGCATTGAATTCAGGAGGGTTAGACCATGCATTGCGCTCTTTATCAAATACACACCCGAGTTCCTTTGCTCGCTTGAGCATTGATTGACGCATGTTGTGATAGTAAATGTGATCCTTATCTAAGGATTCAGTTAATTGATTCAGATCATTTGCATATACCGCTTCTTCACAGCTTTGAGCAAAGTTATTAAACTCTTCAATGGCTTTATTTGCAGCTAATTGAACAGGGGTTAGAGTATTAATGTGGTCCTTGGCTTGGCTTATTAAATTTGCCAAAAATGTAGGATTCTCTTTTAGATCAGGAACCCATACTTCACCAGTTTCACCACCCAAAGCACCCGCATTTTTAGCATGATGAGTGTCAGATGGATTAAAGTTAATAACTCGTGCTGTTTTACCTTCTTGTGTTCTGACAGTAGTTAAATAGCCCATTACATCAGCAATTCGATAAAGCTCATTACGATTTTTACCGCCTAAATCTGGACGATAAATCACTTGATCACCATTTTGATCTTCTGAAGCATGTGCCAAGAAAACAACATCCTTACCCATGCTAATGAGCATATGCACATAGTTCTTAAACATTACATTTGCAGCACCTTGCGCCTTTAACTTCAATGTGTTGTCTTTCTGACGATTGTTTGGAATTGATAGTAAGTAAGATTTAATGCACTCAAGCATTGCGCCCACAGTATCCAAAACAATTGTGTTGTAAGGTGCCAAGTCTTGCTCAGTTAAATTGCCAATGTCAGTCCATTTTTGAACAGGTACCACAGCACCACGACGCAGTTCACCTGTACGATGTGAGCCTTTGTCAAAGTCAAATGAGATTGCTTTGTCACCAGTGAAACCCATTGAAGTTTTACCAAGACCAGGATCAGCATAGATATATGTGATAATTGCATTTACTGTAAGAGCTTGATCAGCTGTAATAATTTGAATAGCCATTTGTTATTCCCCTAAGCAACTTTGCAAGACCAAATGTTTTTGAACCAACCACATGAACAGATCCATGAGTGACCATTTGTGCTTATTGCTTTTTTGTTTTGAACGGTGCGACCACAGTTGACGCAATGAATGTAATCGATGCCATATATGGGTTGTTTAGAAAGCATATTCATTGTTGTGACTCCTTACTTTCAGCATTGAAATCACCTTGAATCGGTTTACCAATTACAACTGCTTTGCTGATTCTGTTAATAAACGCTTCAGTTGCACGGCATGAGCCGTAGCAATCATTCGATTTTGTTCTTGCGCCAATATGAAAAATTCTTGTTTTAAGGTATGAGGCAACCATAATGTCGGCAGCATATGAATCCCACAAACAACCTTTAAACGCTTTAGTGCGGACCGCTTTTATTTTTGGAAAAATTACACTAGGTTCTTCGATGCGTAAGGAGAAAGTTCTATCTCCAAAACCATCTCTAGTACCCTCAACATGTGCGAATGTATTAATTAATTCGCCACACTGTGCGTATAAAGCTTTGAAACTTCCATTCTTAATTCTTGCCAATTCATGAGGGCTGAATTTCTCGAATGCTTGGTCAGATAAATCTAAATCAGCAGCAGTTACATATTTGTAGTTGCCGAAGGTCATATCACTTACAGTCACACCAAGACAGCCTTTAGGAATAACTTCTCCGCTGTATTGCCCAATTGAAGCAAGATTAAAAACTTCGATAGAGTAAATTTTCACAACTCACCCCCTTACCAAAGCGATATAAGCAGCACCGCCAATAGCAATAAAGATGACTGAAGCTAGAAAAACACTTTGAAGCTTTTCTAAGAGCTGACGTTTAACGATTTGATCTATCGTCAGTAGACGTTGTGGTTTTTTGTGTGACATAATATTCTCACTCTTTGAGTAAAAGCCCCGTCGGTCGAATGTCAGGGGCTTTTTTGTTGGTGTGAGATAAATATAAACAAAATGTTTATAGTGTGCAAGTGTTGTTTAAACGAATTGTGTAAATATTTTGTTTAATGCGTTTATTTAGATAAAAGAAAACCCACACATGGTGGGTTGGATGAAATGTTTTAGGTTGGCAGTTTTTTATCGTCTAATTTTTCGAACTTCTTGTTTCCACCACAATTGACCTACAATACGAACATTTTCTGAATCAATTTGAGCTGGTGAGTAATACTCATCAGGGAATCGAACCTTATCAAAATTTCGTGAAACAGCTCTAAAACCACCTTGACCTTCTTCACCCCAATTAAAAAGAATCTTAATTTTAAGCTCGCTCCCTTTAGTAAAAGCGTAAATTTCACCGTCATAAATTTTTGTAGCTGACATATCAATTGATACTTTCTGATCTGGATAAAGATCAGGCATCATACTTTCGCCATCTACGTTAATAATCTTACAATGTGATGCATTAGCTCCAGCATGCAATAGTTCAGCATCGCCGATAAAAAGTTTATATGGGCTACTTTCTTCAAGATTTATATATCCATTCCCTGCACTAGCCTTAACCTCAGGAAAGTAATCGATTGCTGTATATCCCTCAGGAACTGGATCTCCATAATTATAAAATCTAATGCCATTATCATTTTCAATGTCTTCAACTACAGCTTTAGGTTCGCCAAACTTCTTCATAATTTCATCAAAACTGAGAGTCTTAAAATTCTTTTGCTCTTCACCACTAATAATCCAATTTGGATCCGCATTAAATAATGTGGCAACTTTTATTGCACCACCTTTTGATATACCACGCTTTGACCAGTTAGTTATGGTTTGCGGAAGCTCATCTATAGCCAATGCAAGCTGAGTAGGAGACATACCATCCGCTAACTGAAAAACTCTTACCATTGACTCATGCATATGATTATCACTTCTAAAATATAAAACAATTATCCCAAAAATAAACAAAATGTGTTAAACGCAACGTTTGACTACTATAAACAAAATGTTTATGATGTTTGAAACACTATGTTTGAGATAAAAGTTATGTCCGATAAAGAAAAAATTGAAGAACTTGGCGGTTCTACTGCTTTGGCTGAAAAAATTGGTTATAGCGTTCAGCGTGTTCAAAACTGGAAAGTTCGAGGAATCCCATCAAAAGAGAAGCTTAAATTTCCTGAGATTTTCCTTGCCGCCAAAAACGCAAAATCAAACACTTTAACCGCTTAGGAACCACCATGAGCAAAGTATCAACTGAATTGTCTGCAAGAGCGAGAAATGAAGTCTCAAGAGTCTTGCAAGCACTTGCATCAAGTAACCAAAGTCAGGTTGCTGAGCAACTTGGCATAGACCCTAGCACATTGTCGCGCATGAAAAACGATAAGAAATCCAATGGCTTGACTGAGCTTGAGAACTGTTTAGTTCTATTGGATGTCCTTGGGTTTAAAACTGTACTGAAGAAATATCGAATGATTAGTGAGGAAAAACTAAATGCACTTTTTGTCATGTCAAAAGCATGGATGGAAAGCAAGCAAACTATTGATGATCTATTTCAAGACGATATTGAGGATTTTGGTATTGATATTGAGCTTGGATACAAAGAAAAAGCCTGATGGTCAAGATCAGGCTTCTAATTCATAACTTGGAGAAATGAATATGAAAACAAATTTAGCATACCGGCAGGAGATTGACAACGAAATAACGTTGCATACATCTACTGCTAAAAAAATAGAGCGACAAATCATGTCAAAGAAAGAAGAGGGATATACAAGAACGCCCAACGCTTTGATTGACGACCAAATTATGGCGCAGTTAAAGGACAAAGCATTCAAATGCCTTATGTTTATTGTGCGTCAAACTATAGGGTTTGATCGTACTTCTCA
>WNDP01000297.1 GCA_009912575.1 Acinetobacter bereziniae | reverse complement strand
ACGCTGTAATAATATGAAGGAATTAGACCAACTGATTGCAGAATCAATAGAAATTTATAATTGTTATAGACCACATTTGAGTCTAGGTATGATGACACCTAATCAAATGTTTGAAAAAGTAAGAACCGAGCTAATTGCTTAACTCGGCTCTAAATAAAATACTGTCAATCTATTTTAGGACGAGACAATTTAGTAAAATATCTAATTTTCGGTTGAAGCCCCCCTATCAAACTTAGAACTTTGCTCTCAATGTTAATAAATAATTACGTGGTGCACCGTACCAGTTTCCACTCGTGACTCTATCCTGAGATACATAATAAGTTTTATCAAAAATATTATTAACATTAAATGACAAATTAATATTTTTATTTATATCATAAGATACTAAAGCATCCATAACTGTATAACCAGGACCTTTAAAATTATAATCATAGAAATCATCTCCCCTTCTAATAAAACCTACAACAGATGTCTTAGATTGAGCTGTCAAACCAATACCTGCCTTTAGATGGTTTAAATATTTATTTCCTGAAAAATGGAATGTATTCCATAATTTTAATAGATGTTTAGGTGACTGTGACTGAACTGGAACTTGGTCAACCGCTTCAATTTCTCCATCGTAATTTAAAGTAGAACCTGCCCGTTTATTTAAATTATAGGTATAACCCAAACTTTGTTCCCACCACGGTAAAATTTTTCCTTGAATTTCTAAATCAGCACCTTTACTTTCATATCTTTCTCCTCCTCCTACTACATAGCAGCAACTTGAATCACCGGGATGTAACGAAGTAGCTATCCAATCTTGAAGGGATATATTATCAACTTTACTCTTATAGAGTGCTAAAGATATATTCAGATCATCTTTAGCACTTGTATATTTAATACCAACTTCACGACTATTGCCTGTTTGCGGAGCCAGAGGCTGCCCATTAGCAGTTATATATCCAGCCTGAGATTGATAAATATCTTTATATCCTATGTAGCTTGACCACTGTTGATTGAAATCATAACGTAAGGCATATGCTGGCACTTGCCAATGAGTGTCTTTATATTTAGAATGCGCGGTATCACGATCAAGATTCATTGCTGGGGCCGATGCGTGATTAAGTAAATTAAAGTCGGTATATGACCAACGTACTCCAGTTAAAAAATGTAATTTAGGAAAAATATTAAAGTCAAACGAACCATACCCAGTAAGATAAGTCGTATCACGTTTATTTGAGACTAAATAATAACTTTTATTTGACGAATCAAAAGCTGATCCTACAAGTTGATCACGATTTAAATTAAAAATATTTACACTCTGAAAAATATCCGTCACCTGTTCAGTTAATGAATTGTAGTTTTGCTGTGAAGAATTAAATCCGAATTCAACCTTTTGAGGCAAGCCAAACAGATCAAATTGGCCATTTATTGCCGTGTCCCAACTCAGTAATTTATTTTTATCATCTTTATAGCGTAAAGAACCTAGATAGGCTTCTTCCAAAACTGAACCATCCGGCTGTATATAATTCAACGTAAGTGTATTGGTCTGTCCATCGTAACTACTTTCTTTATAACTCAACGAACTATTCCATGACCAATCTTTATTTATTTTTTGGTTGAGTTTAGTAAATAGCTCGTAAGTCTCATTATTTGGCCGATTATAAGGCATAATCAGACTTGTGCTTCTTGGAAGTTTAAGGTCATCACCATTCATATAACGAGGTAAACCATTTCTCCAAAATGGAATATCCTGATTC
Source organism: Acinetobacter bereziniae (assembly GCA_009912575.1). Lineage (GTDB taxonomy): Bacteria > Pseudomonadota > Gammaproteobacteria > Pseudomonadales > Moraxellaceae > Acinetobacter > Acinetobacter bereziniae_A. Next base: position 2,193 of record WNDP01000297.1, on the reverse strand, counting down.
TGATAACTTGCTCCAATAGTAAATAAAGTATTTGGCGTGATATCTGCTTCTAAAGTTCCAAAAATAAGTTCATTTTTTTTATTAGAATTATCATAAAATTCATTACGGTTTTCGCCTGTTGCAATAAGACGTCCACGTACAGAGCCATCAAGAGCAATAGGACCTGTCACATCTACAGAGCCTCTATAGCTGTCCCATGACCCAGCAGATAATTCTACATTGAGTTGCTTATGATCTAATGGTTTTTTTCGAACCAGATTAATTGTCGCACTTGGACTAGATGAACTACCTGCATTTCCAAACGCATCAGCTCCTCGTAAAATCTGGATTGAGTCATACATAGATAGATCTGTTTGATTGAGTTGTAGATCATTGTCACTATTTGCAGCTCCCCCATCTATTTGTACATTACCAATGCTAAAACCGCGTGAATAGTATGAAAGGTTTCCATTTTGATCAATTAGACGTGTAACACCTGTACTGCGTTGTAATGCATTATCAATTGACTGAATCCCTTGATCTTCAATACGTTGGTTTGTTAATACAGAAATAGCATTTGTGACTTCATTTAAGCGTGTTGGTGTTTTCCCCCCAATATTCACTTGATTGGTGGCATAGGATTTGGAACCCTCTGTTGCAGTAACATCTCTACTCCCGTTAATCCCACCATAACGTTCACTTTCTGAGCTGCCTCCAACGCTAGTTCCACTGATGCTGCCCTGCTCAGAAACTTCAGCACTTCCTTGGATTCGAACTACTCCTAAAGTAATTTCATTATCGGCATTCGGTGGTAATTTATATAAAATTATATTCTGGTCATAAATACGATAACCTAATCCGCTCCCTTGGAATAAACGGTCTAAAACAGTAGATACCGTATATTGTCCACTTACCGCAGTATTTTTTAGACCTTGTACTAGGTGACTCTCAGCAATAATTTGAATTTTACTTTGATACCCCACAGCCAACAGAGCTTCTCCTAATGCTCCAGCAGGAATATTGAAATTATAGGATTTTGAAATTTCTGAGGCTTCTGCAGAAAAAACATAAGGTGAAGATAAAGCCCCCCCCATAAGTGCTATCATAATATGCAATTTTGATATGGGTGACAGCAATGTTTTTCTTTTATGATTACCACGCATTAGGATTCTCCAAATAGGTACTCTTTCATTTTTAAATTAAATTAATTATCTTTTGAAAAAACATATCAGACCTATATATCCCTCATATGTTTATTATTATTTTTTCAACTAACCTATGCTTTATTTATTGTTTTATCAACATATCTATTTTTATATGTACGGACCTCAAAATACAAACCATTCTATTTATTTAAAATAAAACCAATTTTTAGTATGGGAATTTTGCCCCAAATAAAGTCTAAATGTGTAATACATTGATAGATTTAAGATAAAATATCTCTATAAAGAATTTGAAAAGTCTTTATGGTCTTAAATGAGTTTCAAAACTCAAATCGTCAACTACAAATGTTTTAATGTTGAAATAACACTATATTTATTTTTTAAATAATGGCATGTTCATAAAGAATTAAATCTTCAACTCTTTGCTTTTTTTAACTGATTAAATTTGGATTAGCAATATAATTTCCAAATGAAGAAGCCTACATCCAAAATGATCCTAGCCAAAATAATGGACAATGATTCCCTCTAAAGATAACGTAATGTTAACTTTGGAGATGTAAAAATGGCTAAACGCTTTAGTCCAGAATTTAAACAACTAGCAATTGATTATGCACTTTCTAACTCGCACGAATCTGTGGCTGCTATCGCCCAGAAATTAGGTGTGGGTTATTCAACATTAGATAAATGGATTCGTGAGACCAACCCCACTGGTTCCAGCAAAAGACAGCTCTCGCCAGAACAACAGCGTATTCTCGATTTAGAAAAAGAAGTCAAACAACTCAGGAAAGCTAATGATATTTTAAAAAAGGCGCATGTGTACTTCCTTACAGATCATGCCAAGAAAAGTACACGGTAATCCAAGGCCTAACTGTGACTGAAATTACGGTTTCTTCTGCCTGTAAATGCCTAGGTGTCAGCACTTCAGGCTACTATGCTTGGCGAAAGAGACAGATTTACGTCAATCAGAAGTACACTGATTTAAAAGCTGTATATTGGCAACACCATGCTCGCTTAGGAGCACCTTCATTGGTGCACGACATGCATGATTTAG
>WNDP01000296.1 GCA_009912575.1 Acinetobacter bereziniae | reverse complement strand
TAGCGCGTTGCAGTTCTTTATTTTCACGTTCCAGTTGTTTTATACGTTCTTGATCTGAAAGATGCTGTACTTTAACTGGATTTTGTTGATCCAAATATTTTTGATGCCAAACACGCAGTGTTTCAGGGGTACAACCTATCTTGGGAGCAATAGCAGTGATTGCAGCCCAATTCGATGGATAATCTTTTTCGGATTCAATAACAAGTTGAACCGCTCTTTCTTTGATTTCAGGGGTATAGTTTGATTTTTTCATCGGAGTAGTTTCTCAGAATGTTGAGTCTCCGACAAACATGGTACGGTTCATCTTGAAAATTGTAATGATCTTGAAAAAGTTATCAACACTATATCCAAGAACTTTATACGAACAACACCCTCTCAGTATATTATTAGTTCCACATCACTGGCTGGGCCAATTAGAGATAGGTTAGAAACTTGTTTTAAACAAGGCTCGCCTTTGTTGGTGATAAGGATTGATATTAATGACTTTGCATCACTATATATAGACAATCGCCTTATGGATGCTTTGAATCCAGTATATTTTTAAGACTCTCACTGAGAATTAGATTACCGTTACTTTTATAGGTGTGTCGTTTTGCGATTTCATCATTGACCGCATTCTGTGATTTTAGAACTTCAGTATCATACTTTAGGGTGAATCCACAGCCAAAAATTGAAACTCTTGTTCCTGCTGGAATTATCCCACCTTTTTGTTTTTTATCACTCATAACAAACTCCATCTAACCCCTAAGTGGGGTTTTTTCTAAAGAATCCATACTTTCCCTGATATTATGAAGTTGAGACTCTGCACCAACATTGTTCTCAAAACACTCATAAATATCGGAGAAACTATGAAAATGATCCCTTTAAATGGCTCATCAGCTATAGTGCCGCAGGATATGATGCCTATACAAAGGCTGATGTAGATCCAGAGCAACTAAAGCAAACGTTAATTGATACAGTTTTCAAAGGCGCAAATGATGTTCAGCTTGTAAGCCTTTTGATTGTTGCTAATCAATACAAGCTCAATCCATTTACTAAAGAAATTTATGCATTCCCTGCCAAAGGTGGAGGTATCACCCCTGTTGTAGGTATTGATGGATGGGCGAATTATTAATGACAATCCTCTTTGTAATGCTATTCAGTTTGAACAAGATGACCAATCTTGCACATGCAAAATCTATCGCAAAGATCGTGAACATCCAACTGTAGTTACTGAATATTTAAGCGAATGCCAAGGCACATCTGAGCCTTGGAAGAAATACCCTAAGCGCATGTTACGCCATAAAGCTTTAATCCAGTGTGCACGTGTTGCCTTTGGCTTTTCAGGTATTTACGACGAAGATGAAGCAAAACGCATTGATGATTGCCAGGTTAAAACCGTTAATGGGTTTAGTGAAAATAGTATCCCTACTGGGTATTCAGAATTTGAATCCCAGCATCTTCAATACTTGCGCACAGAAGCTGGTTATGGAACAGATCGCCTGCAAAATGCATACGTGAATTTACCTAAGGGCGATTGCGAGAATCACTTCTGGTCTACCCATTCTGCTGATCTAAAAGAGTTGGCTCAACTTGCTGATCAAGCTATAGCAAAACAACAAGGAGAAACTTATGAACATTCTCCAGCGTAGTGATGATTGGCATGCAGATCGATGCGGAAAAGTAACTGCAAGCCGCGTCAAGGATATTGATGCAAAGCCTAAAACTGGCAAAGCATTAAACGCATTGGGTTTAACGATTCTAACTGAGCGCCTTACTGGCGTTCAGGAGGAAACACCAACCACTAAGGCTATGCAGTGGGGTATTGATCAGGAGCCTTATGCCGTTGCAGCTTATGAAAACGATACAGGTAATTTTGTAATAAGCACAGGTTTGATTGATCACCCAAGTATTGAAAATTGCGGGGCTTCTCCTGATGGTTTGGTGGGTAAAGATGGTCAGATTGAAGTTAAATGCCCTACTCCATCTGTTCACTTAAATACGCTGTTATTGCAGGAAGTACCTAGTGAATACTTGCCTCAAATCACGTTGCAATTGGCTTGTACCCGGCGTGAATGGTGTGACTTTGTGAGCTATTGCCCTTTGCTTCCTGAGCATCTGAAAATTGTTGTAATTCGTGTTTTTGCAAAGGATTTGGACATAGCAGGAATTGAAATGGCGGTGATTAAATTTAATCAGATCATCTTCAAAGCCATGCAAGGCTTGGAATTCTTAAAAGCAAATCATGAGCTCATGGGACTCGAAAATGGGCAGATGGAATTTTTTAACTGGACCGATGATGGCAAGAAAAACATAACTGCCGATTTTAAGTTTGGCAAAGATGTGATTCGTTCTGAAGTGACGGAGGAAGACTGAATGACAATACGGCTTTTAGATATTAAACAAGTTGAACAAAAAACCAGTTTGTCTAAGCCAACTATATATAACTGGATCAAAACAGGCTACTTCCCTGCCTCTAAATTGTTTGGACAAGGTAAAAGACAGTTAGCGAGGTGGAAAGAAGAAGAAATTGACGACTGGATTAAACAACACTACACTTAATTAAAAGCCTCTATATAGAGGCTTTAGTTTTATTGAGACATTTATTTTTAGCGGTATATATAACGGTATTATAATCTTCACTACAATTAATAATTATATAAATCAAACAATTAATACTGTACTTCTATTCCCGCAAGCGCCAAGTCATTAAACCCACACACTCCCACATGCACCAATACAATATATTAATTAAACACGATACATTCGATAAACATGTTTGTGATTCTATGGGTAGCCTTTGGTATTACCTAGGTACAATAAGCAAAGCTAAAAGCTCCAAATCTTATTCTCGTTGATGAGCTCCTATAGCCAGTTTGTAATCCTCTTATTCCCATCTAATTGAGCTTTATAACGACAACAGGTCAGACTAATTTGAAATATCAAGCACCCAATTAAAGTAAGTGATTCAGCAATAATGTGCCTCATATGCGATAGGGATACATTCGTATAAATGAGCTGAACAAGCCCTACATTCAACTCATTTATTGAGCCAAATATATGTTATATTTAGCTCATCTTGGAAATTTTCAAGGTGGAGATTAAAATGCAAGATTGGATTTGGCAAAGTGACAACTGGGTAAACTTCACATGGGAAGATGAAATCGTCTTACCCAAAACTAGACAAATTCATCAAAAAATTGGAATTCTACTTGGGCAAAGTCAATATGATTTAGCCAAAGAACAATTTACCTTAGATACTTACTTGCAAATCTTGTAGCATCATCAGCGATTGAAAATGAGACCTTAAATGTGTATTCATTACGCTCCTCACTTGCCCGTCGTTTGGATATTACTCTTGACCAGCCTTATCCAAGTTCAGATCGATCTGAAGGCTTGGCTAACATCATGCTGGATGCGCTTAATAACGTAAAGCAACCGCTTACTATTAAACGTCTTATGCAATGGCACCAATGGCTTTTTAATGATCCTGATTGGACAATGCAGCGTTTACGTATTGGTCAACTTAGAGGTTCAGAACCAATGCAGGTTGTCTCTGGTCGATTGGATTGTCCAACAGTTCACTTCGAAGCGCCTCCTAGACAAGGACTAGAAGAACGTTTAGAAGCCTTTATAAATTGGTTTAATCATAGTCTAGGCAATAGTTTGCTCGACCCCCTACTACGTGCGGGTATCACACACTTATGGTTTATCACACCCCATCCTTTTGATGATGATAATGGTCGTATCACACGTACCCTCACAGATGTGGCTTTAGCACAAATGGATGAACAGAGTATCCGCTTGTATGCACTATCCTCAGGTATATTAAATAAACGCAAAAGTTACTATGAAATATTAGAACAAACCCAAAAAAGTGATTCCAATATCACCATGTGGCTTGTCTGGTTTTTAGACACCTTAAATGACAGCCTTGAAACGACTTTAAAGCAAATTAATCGAACAT
>WNDP01000295.1 GCA_009912575.1 Acinetobacter bereziniae | reverse complement strand
AAATGATTTAGGACTCATCATTTTTAATTTATGAAACAGTTCCAGTATAGATAGATTTTCAGCCTATACAGTTTTAATTATTTCAAAATTTGTAAAATATAATGCAACAGCGCTTCTGCCAATTGTTTTACCAGTGCATCCTTGGTTTCTTCATCAACCTGAGGTAATTCAATATTATGCTTAGGTGTAGAACGGCCGGCTGGTTGAAACTGCTTTTGTACTACAGTGATTTGATCCTGTGACACACTTTCCGCACACTGACTTTCTGCATCCCAATGAGAATATTCGATTTCTTTATTGGCTTTTACTTGATTGGCATTTAAAGGCAATTTATAGGTATTGCGCTTTTGCTCTTCGGTCAGTTGAGGAAATAAATTGATTCCCAACTGTTCCTCCAAATAACATACGCTGACCACTTTGACCTGCAATGAATTATTATTGGGTGCATAGTAAGCACCAATAATGCCGTGTTTAGGTAGATAGATCGCTTTAAAGACAGCCGTTGGAACAATCACACCACGACCAATGGTTTTAAGTTTTTTGCCGCTAAATAATGGTCCCGTAACCACATAAACATCTTTCTTTTGTTTGGTCACAATCGCACGCGTTACTTCTTCTAACTCTCGCCAAACTTGCTGATTATTTTTAGGGGCTTGAGGCACCATATTTGCCAAAGAAAAACTATCAAACTGAGAAACCTTGGTCGACATATCTGCATTCGGCGACATATGACCTCGGTCATAACCAGAACCACGATAATCAGACAATAATGCACGATGCTGGCTGCTGATTCGTTCTTCTTCATGGAAGCTGTCTTCACGTTTAATCTTCTGGCTCAAACGCTGTGGAGATAAATACTCTGCTGTCCAAAGTGGTGTTTTGGAAACGCCCGAATACATCACATTAAAGCCATTAAAACACAAGGGATAACTGTTCTTTTTTAAACTGTCTTTCATCAAGATCGGTGGTTGATCTCGATAGAATTGATTTAAGCATTCAGAATTAAGCGAACTGCCTTGAGTAAAAGGCAATAACTGCAAAATTTTCTCTTGACCAAACGCAATCGCAAAGCTTCCAGTAGCAACAAGACCCAACACCAATTTAACTACTGAATTTTTCAACAAAAATCATCCCAAACCACATAAAAGACAAGATATTCAGAACCAATCCATACTTGGTTTTGAATTGAATAAAACAGCTTAACAAGCTCAGGCAATGAAAGATATTATGTGAATATTCAACTGAATAAAGCTTCTATAATTTTTACCTATTCAAACAATTTTGCAAATTTCTCAAGCTTGATTGCTTGCAAAAAAATTAAGAAATTAAATTAGTTCCATCGTATGACTTGCTGCTGTCATCGAAATTATGGCATGTTACAGTCAGATCTTCGACAGCATAGCGACATAGTTTGTCGTATGTTTTTTTAATGATGGATATGAGCATTTAAAGTGATCAGTAAAATGAAGGAATGGCACACAATGAAAATGTTTAAATCTATTGTCTCACCACTTTTGTTGATGATTGGAACTTGGGCTAGTTTTGCTGTTTTTGCATCCCCTTCACCTCAACTGGACAAACTTTCCAATCCGTAAAAAACCAACATTCAGCAACATACTCCACTTCAAACAGAGAACACAGTACAATAAAGCTGATGACTCCACCTCCCATGCTTAAAGCTGTTGCTCGAAGTGATGAAGTTGTGTTGGTTGATCCGCATTCAACTGATCCAGATGTAATTCGAGATATTGTCCCTATTCCCATCGGTACAAGCTCGACGAAACATTCATCATCAGTTCCAATCCTGCCATCCAGTGATTTAAACGAAAAAAAGCCAGAATGACTTCTGGCTTTTCATATTTTTAATTTGTTTAAATCTCGATTTGGCTACCCATTTCAACCACACGATTTGGTGGAATTTGATAAAAATCACTCACAGGGCTGGTATTTCGTTGCATCGAAATAAACAGTTTTTCACGCCATGGTGCCATACCCTCACCCACGGTATGAATTAAACGATCACGTGAAATAAAGAAGCTGATATGCATCATATCGAACTCAACTTCAAGTTGCTTATAGGCTAACTCAAGTGCATTCGGAATATCTGGCTGATCTTTAAAACCATAATAAACAAAGACACGTTGGAAGCGATCATCTAAGACTTCAACTCGGATTCTTTCTTGGTCGGGCACATAAGGCACATCACGGGTAATCACCGTGACCATGATATTGCGCTCATGCAACACTTTATTATGTTTAATATTATGTAACATCGCATGCGGCACAATATTAGGATTTCCTGTAAGGAAGATCGCTTGCCCTGGTACGAATTGGGTTTCGTCACTCAAGCTGACACTTTTAATAAACAAGTCCAATGGCAAAGCATCTTTTTCCAAACGGTTAAAGACTATTTCTCGTCCAGTTTTCCATGTCATCAAAATGGTAAATACAATTGCACCAATTAGGATCGGCACCCAACCACCAGAGATAATTTTTAATGAAGTTGATCCAATAAAAATACCGTCAATCACTAAAAATGGCACTGCAAATAACGCCACTTTCCACTTAGGCCAACGCCAAAAGCCATAGGCCAAAAATGCGATTAAAATCGTATCACACAGCATGGTCATCGTCACCGCCACACCATAAGCATTGGCAAGGTTGGCACTGTTTTGGAAAATCACGATGAGCAGCAAGATTGAAACAAATAAAATCCAGTTAATAAATGGTAAGTAAATTTGTCCCTGCTCAACATCAGAGGTGTGATGTACGGTTAAACGTGGTAAATAGCGTAGTTGAATGGCTTGGTTTGCCATGGAAAATACACCCGTAATCACCGCTTGCGAGGCAATCACTGCCGCTGCTGTTGCCAAAGCAATCATCGGATACAAACCCCACTCAGGCACGAGTAAGTAGAATGGGTTTTCGATCGCACTTGGATCACGTAACAACAGCGCCCCTTGCCCAGCATAGTTGAGTAAGAGGCAAGGCAATACGATAATAAACCAACCTAAACGAATCGGCAGTCGCCCAAAATGTCCCATATCGGCATAGAGTGCTTCACCACCTGTTACGGTTAGAATCACAGCCCCCATCGTTAAGAAGGCAACGAATGGCTGATGAAAAATAAAGTTCAATGCCCAATGTGGACTCAACATAGTCAAGACATAAGGCGTTTGACTAATACTATGAATACCGATTAAGCCGATGGATGCAAACCACGTCAGGGTGATTGGACCAAAGAATTTACCCATGGTTCCTGTACCATGTCGTTGCACAAGGAACAGTGCGGTAAGGATACCAATCGCCAATGGCATTAACCATTTGTTAAACATCGGTGTGGCAATACTTAGCCCTTCAATCGCAGAAAGCACTGAAATGGCTGGGGTAATGATACCGTCACCAAAAAACAGCGATGCTCCGATAAAACCTAAAGCAATCAGAAAAATTTTTCGGTTATCTGGAATTCGGTTGGAACGCAAGTTGAGCGCTAGCAAAGACATGATACCGCCTTCACCATTGTTATCTGCTCGCATGATGACGGTAACATATTTAAAGCTGATGGTGAGCATCATGCACCAGAAGATCAGCGATAATATCCCCAGCACTGTTGCTTCAGTAATGGCGATGTGTGCGGTGAGAAAACATTGGCGTAGGGCGTACAAGGGACTGGTTCCGATGTCTCCAAATACCACCCCTAGTGCTGCGAGTGTGATCGCAGGTAACGCGGCTTTTTTTGCAGTACTTTGCATAGATTCGTCTTCAAAAATTAGACACTATTTTTGCGCAATCATATCACTGTGAAATTTTTTTTGCTCTAACTCAATTGTTGCTTGGCAGAATTCTTTTTTTTGGTTATTATCCGTCGCCTTGGTGAAGTGTCCGAGTGGCTTAAGGAGCACGCCTGGAAAGTGTGTATACGTTTATAGCGTATCGAGGGTTCGAATCCCTCTTTCACCGCCA
>WNDP01000294.1 GCA_009912575.1 Acinetobacter bereziniae | reverse complement strand
CAGGTCGTTCATCTGTCACTGCTGGTGCTTTAGTCACAGCAAATCAGGCGAATGCTCTAGTCACGATTCAGCAACTTGATCCAATTTATGTAGACATCAGCCAATCCAGTGCTGAGTTGTTACGTCTGCGCCAACAGTTAAGCCAAGGTAGTATTGATCGTAGCAACAACACCAAAGTTCGTTTAAAACTTGAAGATGGTAGCTACTACGGTGTGGAAGGAAACCTTGCATTTTCTGATGCTAGTGTAGATCCAAGCACAGGTTCTGTGACTTTACGTGCTGTGTTCGCAAATCCTAATCATTTATTATTGCCGGGTATGTTTGCCAATGCGCAGATCGTACAAGGCGTAATTCCAAATGCTTACTTAGTTCCACAAGCAGCAATTACACGCACACCAACTGGCCAAGCAATCGCGATGCTTGTAAATGCAAAAGGTGTAGTTGAAAGCCGTCCTGTAACAACTGTAGGTGTTCAAGGTAAAGATTGGATCGTCACTCAAGGTTTAAATACAGGTGATAAAGTCATTGTTGATGGTATTGCCAAAGTAAAACCAGAACAAGCTGTGGTTGCTAACCCTTATCAGCCTCAAGCGGCTGCACCACAAGCAGGTGCTAAACCAGGTAGAGCAGCACAACCTGTTCAACAAAATAAATCCAGTGAACAAAAAGCTACTTCAAATGCATAAGGGGTAGACGAATATGGCTCAATTTTTTATTCATCGCCCCATTTTTGCGTGGGTGATTGCACTGGTAATTATGTTGGCGGGTATTCTGACGCTAACAAAAATGCCTGTTGCTCAGTATCCAACAATTGCTCCTCCTGTAGTGACAATTGCTGCAACTTATCCTGGTGCTTCTGCACAAACTGTTGAGAACACCGTAACTCAGATCATTGAACAACAAATGAATGGTCTAGATGGTTTACGTTATATCTCATCAAACAGTGCGGGTAATGGTCAGGCATCAATTAACCTGAATTTTGAACAAGGTATTGATCCGGACATTGCACAGGTTCAAGTACAGAACAAATTACAGTCAGCGACAGCACTTTTACCTGAAGATGTACAACGTCAAGGCGTAAAAGTGACCAAATCTGGCGCGAGCTTTATGCAAGTACTTGCATTTTATTCGCCAGATGGCAGCCTTTCTGGCGCTGACATTAAAGACTATGTAAACTCAAATATTTCTGAACCACTGAGTCGTGTTGCAGGCGTAGGTGAAATTCAAGTCTTTGGCGGTCAATATGCAATGCGTATCTGGCTAGACCCAGCTAAAATGACCAGTTTGCAAGTTACGCCAAGTGATATTGCTGCTGCCATTCGTGCACAAAACTCACAAGTAGCTGTAGGTCAATTGGGTGGTGCTCCAGCTGTACAAGGTCAAATCCTGAATGCGACTGTCAATGCGCAAAGTATGTTGCAAACACCTGAACAATTTAAAAACATCTTCCTAAAAAACACGTCTTCTGGTGCTCAAGTTCGTTTGGGTGATGTTGCACGCGTAGAATTAGGTTCAGACAGTTATCAATTCGATTCTAAATTTAATGGTAACCCTGCGGGCGGTGTAGCAATTAAATTGGCAACAGGTGCCAATGCACTTGATACAGCCGCTGCTGTAGAAAAACGCCTCACTGAATTGCGTAAAAACTACCCTGAAGGCTTAAAAGATAAAATTGCTTATGACACCACACCGTTTATTAAGCTTTCAATTGAAAGTGTGGCATATACGTTAATTGAAGCAATCGTTCTTGTATTTTTCGTGATGTTCTTGTTCTTACAGAACTGGCGTGCAACGATTATCCCAACAATGGCAGTTCCTGTGGTTGTACTTGGGACATTTGCAGTTATTAATATTTTTGGCTTCTCGATCAATACCTTAACCATGTTCGCCATGGTACTGGCGATTGGTCTATTGGTGGATGATGCCATCGTTGTGGTTGAGAACGTCGAACGGGTAATGCAAGAAGAACATGCCGGTCCAGTTGAAGCCACTGAAAAATCGATGAAACAAATTTCAGGTGCTTTGGTCGGTATTACCAGCGTATTGACTGCTGTATTTGTGCCAATGGCATTCTTTGGTGGTACTACGGGGGTAATTTACCGTCAGTTCTCGATCACGCTCGTTACAGCAATGGTTTTGTCTTTAATCGTTGCTTTAACGTTTACCCCAGCTCTTTGTGCAACATTGTTAAAACAGCATGATCCAAATCAAGAACCAAGCAATAACATTTTTGCGCGTTTCTTCCGTTGGTTTAACCGCAGTTTTGAAAAAGTAGCAGAGAAATACCAAGGTGGTGTCAATCGTATGACCCATCATAAGATATTCTCTGGTGCGATCTATATTGCTGTGATTGTTGCCTTAGTTGGACTATACAAAATGCTACCCTCTTCTTTCTTACCAGAAGAAGACCAAGGCGTAGTTATGACGTTGGTTCAGCTACCACCAAGTGCCAGCCTTGAACGAACAGATAAAGTCATCACAACCATGACCGATTACTTCTTAAATAAGGAAAAAGCAAATGTAGATACTATTTTTACAGTTTCTGGTTTCTCATTTACAGGTGTCGGGCAAAATGCTGGTTTAGCTTTTATTAAATTGAAAGACTGGAGTGAACGTACCACACCTGAATCACAAATTGGCGCCATTATTCAACGCGGTATGGCACTGAATATGATTGTAAAAGATGCATCATACATCATGCCATTGCAATTACCTGCAATGCCTGAATTAGGTGTTTCATCAGGTTTTGACATCCAATTGAAAGATGCCAGTGGTCAAGGTCACGATAAACTCATTGCTGCACGTAATGCTATTTTAGGTATGGCTTCTCAAGACAAACGTCTTGCAGGTGTTCGTCCAAATGGTCAAGAAGATACCCCTCAATATCAAATCAACATTGATCAAGCGCAAGCTGGTGCAATGGGAGTCAGTATTGCGGATATTAACTCAACCATGAGCATGGCTTGGGGTGGTTCATATATCAATGACTTCGTCGACCGTGGCCGTGTCAAGAAGGTTTATGTTCAAGGCGAATCAAACGCTCGTATGATGCCTGAAGACTTAAACAAATGGTATGTACGTAACAATAGCGGCACTATGGTTCCATTCTCTGCGTTTGCAACAGGTCAATGGACCTATGGTTCACCTCGTCTTGAACGTTATAACGATGTAGCTTCTGCGAACATTCAAGGTACACCAGCGCCGGGCGTAAGTTCGGCAGATGCGATGCTTGCCATGGAAGAAATTATTGGTAAGTTACCGTCTATGGGCTTAACAGGTTTCGACTATGAATGGACGGGTCTGTCTTTAGAAGAACGTGAATCTGGTAGTCAAACTGTTCCGCTTTTGATTCTTTCTTTGCTTATTGTATTCCTTTGCCTTTCAGCTTTATATGAAAGTTGGTCTATCCCTGTTTCAGTATTGCTAGTCGTACCTTTAGGTGTTATTGGTGCATTTACTTTAACCTGGTTGGGCATGGTCATCAAAGGTGATCCTAACTTATCCTTTAACATCTACTTCCAAGTCGCGATCGTTGCAGTCATCGGTTTGTCTGCAAAAAATGCGATTTTGATTGTAGAGTTTGCAAAAGAGTTGCAAGAACAAGGTGAAGAATTGTTTGAAGCGACATTGCATGCTGCAAAAATGCGTTTACGTCCAATTATCATGACGACCTTAGCGTTCGGTTTCGGTGTATTACCACTTGCTTTATCAAGCGGTGCTGGTGCCGGTAGCCAACACTCAGTCGGTTATGGTGTATTAGGTGGTGTAATTAGCTCAACACTTTTAGGTATCTTCTTTATTCCTGTGTTCTTCGTATGGATTCGTAGTATCTTTAAGTACAAACTTAAAAATCAAAATATTCAGGAGCATAAATCGTGATGCAAAAAGTATGGTCTATTTCAGGTCGTAGCATTGCGGTATCTGCACTTGCGCTTGCTTTGACAGCTTGTCAAAGCATGCGTGGCCCAGAAC
>WNDP01000293.1 GCA_009912575.1 Acinetobacter bereziniae | reverse complement strand
TCTTATTATCAGGTTTGGTATTTACAACTTGGTCAATAATATTCACTTTGTTGCCGTTACCATCTTCGACTTCCGTGATATTGCTGGTAATCACTGCTTTTAACTGTTCTTCAGTCGCAGCTCTACCTTTAGTCGCAAAGTCACTCGCATTAAGATCTTTATTACTCAAGCCTTGAATCGTGTCATTGGCCTTATCTACAACAACATTACCAACAGTCACTTTATCAAAGTTAACATCTTTCGTTGTCGTCACTTGATAGTTACTTGAACCATCTGCATTGGTACCCGCAGTGACAACAACATTGTCTCCAGCTGTAACTGTTGTTTTCGCTTTAGTCGCTGAATCTTTAACAATGCTGATCGCACCATCAATGGTGTTTGAACCTGTACCACCGATATTCGTCGTCGTAATTGCACCTGTGATTGCATCTCTTGTAGTTGAACCACCGATTACATTTTTAACACTGTTTGCGACATCGTATAGTTGGCTACCATTCACAGCATCAGTTGATGTCGAAGTTAAAGCACCTGCTTTAACATTGGTCAACGCCACTGTTGTCGTTGAACCTACACCACCTAACGTAACTTTGTCTTTTGTGGTTGCATTGTCATATTTAACTGCAGCATTGTCTGTCGCTGTTTGCTGACCTGCCAAAGCATCCAACTGACCTTTGTTCACAACATCTTTTGTATCTGTACCCGCTTCAACTCCACTGATCTTGTTGTTCGACTTGTTGATCACAACATTGCCCACTGTAACTTTATCTGCTGTTACACCAGTCGTGTTGATCAACGTATTGCCTGTCGTAACACTGGTTAAGTTCAAGTCTTTGTTTAAAGCAAAGGCTACATTGTTACCTGTCTTCGTCGCTGTAAGGTTGGTATCTGTCGGTGTCGCTACACCAATGTCTACGGTATCTCCCGCTTTGATCGCGCCAACATTCTTACCATTGCTTTGTAAGTTGAAACCACCTTTTAACGTGCTGATGTCAGAGGTATTGGTCGCAATGTTCGAGGTATTCGTACCAATGTCTTTGGTGTTCTGTGCAACATTTTGGTTCGTCGTATATAACTGACTACCATTTACTGCATCTTTAGATGTGTTACTTATAGCACCATTCGCCACACCAGTTACTTGTCGTTCACCATCCGTACCTTTCATACTGACTGTAGTCCCACCTGTATTTTTCGCAACTGTAATTTCACCCTTTCCTGGCGAGCCACCAGTTTGTTGAACTAAGCCGATCGAACCATTGCTGAGGTTGTTCTGAATATTGCTGATATCGCCTGTGTTCTTGGAAATGTTACTAGTGTTGGTTGACACCTGATCATTGGTCGCTTTGAGTTGTCCTCCATTCACTGCATCTTTTGAGCCTGCCGTTAAAGCGCCATCTGCAACATTGATAATTTTCTGGTTGCCTGCATTGATCCCTGTAGTTTTATCTATAACCACGCTACCCACTGTCACCGTGTCAACTGCTAAGGCTTTATTCAGTCCAAATTGAATATTGTTGCCTGTCTTAGTGGCAGTTAAGTTGTTTTCACCTGTCACTATGCCAATATCAACCGTATCTCCTGCCTTGATTGCGCCTGCATTCGAACCATTGCTTTGTAGGGTGAATCCGCCATTCAATGTGGTGATGTTGTTACCCAATTCAGTAATCGCCCCACCTATGGTATTGGCGTTTGTACCACCGATATTACCTGTGGTAATCGTGCCATCTGGATTAACCGTTGTTGTTCCACCAATGATGTTTTTTATGCTGTCTGACACGCCAAATAACTGTCCACCATTCACCACTTCTTTGGAATTTTTAGCGACCGCACCATCGGCAACATTAATAATCTTACGATTACCATCCGTGCCTTTCATATCAATAATGCTTCCGCCTGTATCCTTCGCAACCGTGATATTGCCAGAACCTGGTGAGCCACCAGTTTGTTGAACTAAGCCAATCGAACCATTGCTGAGGTTGTTCTGAATATTGCTGATATCGCCTGTGTTCTTGGAAATGTTACTGGTGTTGATTGAAACCTGATCATTGGTCGCTTTTAACTGTCCACCATTCACTGCATCTTTTGAGCCCGCTGTTAAAGCGCCATCTGCAACATTGATAATTTTCTGGTTGCCTGCATTGATCCCAGTGCTCAAAACACTTGGACCATTCGTAATGCTTAAACCATCACTATTGAGCACACTGTTTCCAGTTGTTACTGAGCTAAAATTTGGTGTGTCGGAGATCTGAACTTTGACCTGATTCGCTGTTACCGTAGTACTGATATTTTTACTGTCACCGATAATCGCAACTTGACTGCCTAATTTGTTCGCTGTAGAACCAGTATCACTGTTAAAAGTGAGTGGTTTAGTTACTTCGGTATTTAAATTAGCTAAAGCCTGCCCAACATTGGTAGCTGCCGTATAAGGCGTATCATCCATTTTATTAATAACATATGACGGCGCAGCCCATGTTCCAGTTGCTGGATCATACTGAGCACCAGCACCCAATGCCGTTGCAACATTTTGATCTTGTGTGTCAGAGCGAATCGCCAATGTATTTGCAACGCTATCTAACTGACTACCATTGATTGCATCGGTACTGCTTGCTGTAATTGCACCCGCTGCCACATTTTTTATTTGACGTTCTGCACCCACAGCACCCACAGACACTTGATTTCCTGCACCTGCAACAGTACCTGAAAAACCACTATAAGTTAAATTACCAACTGTTGCTGAACTCACAGTGGTGGCATTGGTTGCTGTCGTTGCACCTGAACCAAGTGCCACTGCATTTGCCAAAGAAGTATTTGCACTTTTTCCTATCGAAATACCATTTTTTGCACCAGTTGCCACAGTAGCTTTACTTTCTATTGCTGTACCATCTGTCGCACTAACAGTCGCTGTATTTCCTAAAGCAGAACTATTATTTGCTTCAACTTTTGCACTGGTACCTAATGCTGTTCCATTGGTACCTGCACTCGTTGTTGTTGCTCCTGCACCAATAGCTTGCGAAGAAGCTGCGTTTGCTAGTGTTGTAGCATCTCCCATCGAGATTTTACCAGCAAAAGCTCTAAGCGTACCGTTACCGATCACATTACTATCACCGATACGAACATTCAAACTATTGGTAGACATTGCTCCATTCGTAGCTGAACCCACTCCAGAAATGACATTACGGATTGGACCACTACCACCGTCTACTCGAACAGCAAGTGAAACACCTTCAGTCGTTCCTGGTGCGACAGAACCATCTGCATTTCCAATGAAAGTTATCGATGAATTATTTGCTGATCTACACGGCTCTCCAGCAAGATTTACCCCATCAATTGTCGTCGTCGTAGTCAAGGTAGAAGTCAAACAGTTCGTGTCCGCCCACGCAACTGGTGTAAATAAACCCATTGTTGTAACTAAGACAACTTGACGGAATAAGGGACTAAGATTTGCTGAATTATTATGGACAGTTTTGGCGCTTTGCTCACTCAACACTGTACTCGAAGTGCCTTTGGTTTTGCCCTTAGTAAGTTCAGAAACTGCAACCCAAGTCCCTAAAGTTCTATTCCAGATCACTTTATAAATCTTATTCATTGTTTTTCTCCTAATAAGAAGCAAGCCCCACTTTGTTTAATGCTCATTTTTGTAATAAACAGAGTTGTCACTTCTTAAATTAATATATTTAGATATTCTTAATTTTATTATTAACTAAAATGAAATATCAGTCACTTTTTTATTGATAAATAGATCACATTTGTTTATTTTTTTTTAAATTTATGGATATTACACCTAATTTGCGACAATTTATAAATAAAAATGGCTTTGTTGCATAAACCTACCTCTTAAGGCTTACTCAGCAATATAATTCTCAGATGAATAAGCCTACACCTAAAATTTATCGTACAACAAATTGGTCATCCTACAATCGTGCTTTGATCAATCGTGGTAATTTAACAATTTGGTTTGATCCAAAAACCCAATGGTACGCTCCCCCCAAAGGCAAACATGGTCGA
>WNDP01000292.1 GCA_009912575.1 Acinetobacter bereziniae | reverse complement strand
TAGCGCGTTGCAGTTCTTTATTTTCACGTTCCAGTTGTTTTATACGTTCTTGATCTGAAAGATGCTGTACTTTAACTGGATTTTGTTGATCCAAATATTTTTGATGCCAAACACGCAGTGTTTCAGGGGTACAACCTATCTTGGGAGCAATAGCAGTGATTGCAGCCCAATTCGATGGATAATCTTTTTCGGATTCAATAACAAGTTGAACCGCTCTTTCTTTGATTTCAGGGGTATAGTTTGATTTTTTCATCGGAGTAGTTTCTCAGAATGTTGAGTCTCCGACAAACATGGTACGGTTCATATTGTTCATAGCTATATTCATTATGGGTCGCAGATAGTTCATAGTTCCGAAATGGGAGTGAATAATTGATATAAAAACTTTGATTAAAATCTTTTTTCCAATCATCGAGTGAATGACTTAAATTGATATTCAGTGAATCATTTAAATTCAATGGATTGTTGAAGCTAATCCCTAAACTTCCAATATATTCACCGGTACTTTTTGACCCTGAATTATCAATATTTATGTTCAATCCTAGTTTTTTATAAGGCCTAGACGTCACAATAAGATCACTATAGCCAACAAGCTCTTTACCATCTTGAGCTATAGCAGGTTCTATTTTGATATCCACATCGCGATTTGAAGTTCGTTTTAGATTTTCTAAACCTTGATCAATTTTTTTAAGATTTAAAATTTCATGATTTTTTATCGGCAATGCAGAGAAGATTTCTACCTTATTTACAGATTTATCTTTTGATAGAATTTGATGAATTCGACCTACATGGATATTTAAAACTAGACGACCTTGAGTCAAGTCTTGTGGGTTGACTACCATTTGAGTGGTAATTAATCCTTGTTTGATCAGCTCATTTTGCGCATATTTCACTAAATTCTGTAGGCTTTGAGTGCCTATACATTGCCCGATAACAAAATTGGGCTGATTCAAATGATAAAACAAACTATTGAAAATATTTTGATTTTCACGCTGCAATGGATCATTTATACTGAAACTCAGTTGTTTGATTTCAAAACAGGGGGTTTCAGAAATGACAACAAGATCACGACTCAGTTTTTCAACTTTTTGTTGTGGTGCTAAAAGTATATCTTCATCAGTTAACTTTTTTTCTAATTCATTGATACGTTGGTCTTGACGAATAATTTCAGGAGTTAAATCAACAACACCTGATTTTAATGGCATGTCAGCAGCGTACAAAAATATTGGATAAGAATATATTAAAGATATAAAATATAGTTTCCCTATTCTATTACATTTTAAAATAGTCATTAGTAATTTTTAGTGTTAAATTAAACTACACAAATATATATTTATTTACAAATAATTCACAATACCTCCACATTTTAACCGATTAAATTTCAAGCAAAAATAAACCTAATCCATTGAATTAATGAATATTATATTTTAATTTTGGTTTTTTTAAAAAACTATATAAATGAACTTATTTAGTGCATTTTATATTTAAAAAAATTAGGACGCTGATCTTTAAATAAAAAAATACCTATGAATTGGAGAGCATAGGTATATAAAAGGGAATAAAAAGATGCTCATGCTTTGGGGAAAACATGAGCACATAAAAGCTTTATCAATTAGCACTAATTTGATATTATGTATTTTTAATCACAATTTCTATGTTTATTTGTAGATAAACAAAAAAAAAGAGAACAATAAATAAATGTTGGAGAATCTTTAAATTCTCCTACACTTTAGTTTACAGACCTTACAGATTGCTGTAGCCCCTGCTGAATATCTTGAACAGAATACTCGCCCAGCTTCAGTTTAGACTTTATCTTAACTTTTGAGTCTTTAGACTGTTGTTCAGCTTCACAATTTTCATCGGTATAAAACTCCTCGATTAAATTCAGACCCTCCTCGGAATTTACTTCAAATCGCGCATTGCCATAACCCTGACGTGCTATTTGATCTAAAGCAGTTTGATTAAATCCAGTTGCTTTACTTTGTTGATCAATTTCTTTCGCCACTTGAATGGCTTGTTGTAAATTGGTTCCATCTCTTAAAGTTAAATCCACATAATACACAGGAGTACGATAGCTTTGCGTAGTGGACTTACCTCTAAGCGTGAGTTGCAATGGTAGACATGACAGCAAACCATTGGATGCTGCGTGGTAGTAAGACAAGCGCACAGCTAAAGTTCGTATGCTGTTAAAACCAGTCGTTCTAAAAATAAATGTACCCAGTTCATCCGACTCATCTAGATTCACATGTAATCGGCCAAAGGGTTTACAGTTCCCTCTCTGAGCCAATGGGCATAAATCAGGTGATGGACATGGGTGTTGTTCAAGGCCTTGGCTGGTTTGCCTTTGGCAAGTCTCACCATTGCCAATACATACAGGACGTCCTTGTTTGTCGATCAAATAAGGTGTACACTGCTCTCAGATTGAGTTCAGGATCATTAAAGATCATTCTGACTGGAATTGTTCTGAGTTTTTGATTGGATGCCTTGGATCGGAGTTGTTCATCAAGTGGATGTTTAATCCAGCCATCCTTACCTTGGATTTGGCTGGTAATGGTAAACTGGTCATCCCGTTCAGGCAGTCGTTTTCCATTCTTTTCGACGACTTTACCGATACTGATTCTGCCGAGTATGGGTGGCGTAATGGCTAAACCTTTAATCATGGTAGTTACCTCTTTTGTTTAAATGATTTTCTGTATTTGGTTAAAATGAAATTTGCATAAAACATCCCATACGCTCTGGCATGGGATGTTTAGGTGAAGTTTCGTATTTCGCTTAGGCTAATTACCTTTCAATCATCATTCGTATAGATGTTGAAACGCCGTGAGCCTTGTTTGCTTTGTGGGAATTGGTTTAAGTATTCAGGATGTGATTTCAGTAAAGCCTTACTGTCTAAACTGATTGAGTCCTTAGACTTTTTCCATGTCACTGAACCTGTTTTAAAGGTCGCCCGTTCAGCCTGTTGCATCTTGGCTTGGAGTTGATGTTTGAGAAGATCAAATTGCTCTTGGTGCTTTTCAATTTGATGACGCACTTGAATTAATTGTTCAAATTGTTGATTGGCTTGCTCATCTTCGGATAAGTCAGTGATTGTCAGTGGCACATGTTCAGGGTAAAGCTGTTGTAAGGCTTTGGCTGCTGATTCAGATGCATCGGCATCAGGTGGTGTATCTTTTTCCACGCACTCCCAGAAATGTCGTTCAGCATGGATAATGTGTTGGATCACTGATTCCGAACGATTCACTTTAAAGATTCGGGTTTCATGCCCACAGATATGTGCTGCTTTCTTACCTGTCACCGCCAGTTGATGTTGTACTTGGCAAAGTACATACAGAGAGGTACGCCATCTCGCCAAAGCTTGGCGCCATGTTCCCCTGCGGGAGCAAAATGCTGGTGCTCTCGTTGGCACACCCATTCCCCCCCTAGATGAAACTAAAAAATTGCAAAATAAAAATAGGCAGGAAAAGCCTACAGCCCCTGTAGTAAAACGAACAACTAAGAATGTTTTAATAATATCCACCCCTTGCAAATCTGACAGAAACCCCATAAACAAATCAATTGAAGATCAAGATAACATTGATAAAAAGGATCATCACAACTACGAGCAATAAGAACAAGATCAAAAAGTAGGTATGCAGTGCATTTATTTACGAATCTGTTTTGCAAGAGTTCAGCTTAAACTTAATTTACCTATTATCCAAAGTCGTCTGAATTATTCTTATTTTGATTAATCCAATCCAAAATTTTATGTGGGTTACAATGTGGGACAAAAGTATGAGCAAGAAAAAACCCTTGTAAAAACAAGGGCTTAGTTCAATATTTGGCGGAAGCGGTGAGATTCGAACTCACGGAGGACTCGCGCCCTCGTCGGTTTTCAAGACCGGTGCATTAAACCGCTCTGCCACGCTTCCATGTGCGCAAGAATACTAAGCTTTTCCAACTATGACAAGAAAAAAATAGGCTTAAAGCATTCAAATGCATATTGTTTCATCAAAACCACTGATTTTGATTAAAGTTTGGCTGCTATTTCAGCACCTTCACGAATTGCACGCTTGGCATCAAGTTCACC
>WNDP01000291.1 GCA_009912575.1 Acinetobacter bereziniae | reverse complement strand
CTATGGAAAAAATGGTCAGGCTATCATCACCGAAGTTTGGTCGAAACTAAGATGCATTGCATCAAATTATTAGGCGATAAACTCAGTGCTAGGAACTTTCAAAGCCAAGTCAATGAGGTACATGCCCGTATAGCTATTTTAAATAAATTTACAGAATTAGGCCGACCTCATACTCAAGTTGTCACTTAAATTTGAGGCGCCTAGGAGAACTTTGCCTTTAAATCCTTTATGCAACAAAGCCTTTCAAAATTATATTTGCAAATAGGATAAACAATTTCTGGAAATAATGGGGCATGATCAAGTGATGGCCAATTTCCATTACCATATAAAATCCCAAAATCTGACTCATTACAGCTGAGCTCATTGATTCCATTATTGGATATTACTCTAACCATAATATCGGGATACTTTTGATTAAATTTAACAATTCTAGGAAAAAGCCAATGATGAGCAACTGCTTGAGTACAAATAATTGAGACGGCTTGCTTTTCTTGTTGAGCTCTTGTTTTTAAAACAGTACGTTCCAATTTATGCAATATAACAGACATATCTTCTAAGAATATCGCTCCAGCTCCTGTTAAATGAACACCTCTCGCATTACGTTCAAATAGTGTACATCTTAATGCCTCTTCAAGAGATTTTATTTGTTTACTTACGGCACCTTGAGTGAGGGATAGTTCTAAGGAAGCTCGTGTAAAACTTCCTGTTCTCGCTACTGCCTCAAAACATACGAGTGTATCAAGTGATGGTAAGAGTTTATGAATTCTAAGATTGTTTTGCATGTGAAAGTCCTTTTAATTATAAATTTCAATATCTTAATTGCCTGTAATTCTATATAGGAATGGCTCATGAAATAACTTAGCTTGTTGCCTTATAAATAATGTTTACCATAAATAATAGTCATTTATATCTATATGCAAGGCAAGATTATTCCTTACTAAACGCTATTTATAGATTCTTTATTTCTTTATGAAATAGGGGGGAATAAATAGATTTTTAGAATGGATATATCAGAATTCATACAGTATTAAGGACAATAAAGCAAAAATGGAAGAGGGAGCTTTACTTTATATTTATTATTTTCAATGAGTTAAAGTTATAAAGCACTCTATTTAGCTCTTAATAATTATTCACTGGATTGGCTGATATTTTGCCAATTCTAAGCTTTATAAAGGTGTGATAAGGAAATGACACATAAAAATACTGTGCAAGATATAGTACCGGACTTATCTATAACTCATATTGAGAATAGCTTAAGTTCTTCAAGAAATATTCCTTTTGAAGATGCGCCATTACGAAGAATACACAGAAAAGCAATTGCAGGCGGTATGGGTGGTCAATTTACAGATGGTTATATTATTGGAATTATTGGAGTCGCATTAAGTCTAGCTGCAAATCAGCTTCATCTTAATAATTTTTGGTTAGGTTTAATCGCAGCAGGTTCACTTTTAGGCATTTTGTTTGGAAGTTTAATCGCTGGTTCTTTTGTTGATAGAATTGGGCGAAAATTATTTTATATATCAACAATTTTAGTTTTTACAGTCGTTTCAATACTTCAATTTTATGTTCAATCGGCTGAACAATTATTCGTTCTAAGACTTCTTTTAGGTGTTGCTATTGGGGCAGATTATGCGGTCAGTTTATCACTCGTCAGCGAATTAACACCGCAACGCTATCGAGGTCGAGTTATGAGTTCTGTAATGGTCGCTTGGGTTGCAGGATTTGTGAGTGCATATATCGCTGGATACTATATTGAAGGTTTAGGCGAACAAGCGTGGCGCTTTGCATTAGTGAGTAGTTTGATTCCTGCAATTATTACTTTTTTCTGTAGATTTGGAACTCCTGAATCTCCTTTATGGCTTTTAGCCAAGGGTAAATATAAAAAAGCGGAATCAATTATTGATCAATATTTTGGTAAAGATATTGCCCTTCCAGTAGTTGATAAATCAGTTAAATCCTCACGTTGGACTAGACTTTTCAGCAAAGAATGGAGACGAAATACGTTTGTTGGTGGAGCATTCTATTTTTGTCAAGTCGTACCATTTTTTGCATTGAGTATATTTATGCCAAAAGTGCTTGAGTCTATTAATGTAGCGAACCCAAGTATTGGTACGATTACATACAATATTTTTCTATTTATTGGTGTGTTGCTTGGACTAGTTGTAATCGACAAGATTAGTCGTCGTGCTTTCCTTATCGGCAGTTTCTATTTTTGTGCTTTGGCACTCACTATTCTAGCAGTGTGGAGCAATATTTCTCCGATCACAGTGATTTTAATTTTATCTGCTTTTGGCATAGTTATGTCCGCCAGTACAGTGCTTGAATTTGTGTATTTGCCAGAATTATTTCCAACTGAATTACGTGCATCTGGGATTGGTTTTTCTGTAGCTGTCAGTCGAATTGGAGGGGCTGGTGGAACGTTTTTACTCCCTAGTGTGATGGCAGAGTATGGCGTCTATATTGCCTTAGGTGTTTGCGTAATTTCTCTATTGATGGGAGGAATTATTTGCCAACTTTTCGCTCCGGAGCCTTCAAGAAATTTATCCAAAGCATTTCATTAACTTTGATTTTAAAGAATAAAAGTACTCGTGATTTTTATTTTAATTTCTGAGTCGAATTCATATCGATACATTTGAAAATACATCTTTTTATTGCTTTTTTTTTGAGATTTGGAGTTAGTCATTATGCATATAGTAAAAAAATTTCCTCAAGTGGATGGAGACTTAGGCTGGCTTGAAAGCTCGGCGGATTGGAATATACCGTTGGGTAAAAGGGTTAAAGGGACGAATGAGTTTGACATAGCAATAATTGGAGCTGGCTTTACAGGTTTGTCACTTGCTTTAAGGCTAGCTGAAATCAATCCCTCAACCCGAATTGCTGTAGTAGATGCATTACGGGTAGGAGAAGGAACATCTGGACGTAATGCAGGTTTTTTAATTGATTTGCCACATAACTTAGATGGTGGAAAAACTGATGTTGAATATGCACGTGCATTATATAAATTAAATACTTTTGCAATCGAACGATTAAGAGGGTTTAAAGATCAATATCAAATAGTTGGTTGGAATGATGCTGGTAAGTATATGGCAGCGCATGAAGAGAAAAATCTATCGGGATTAGATCATTTTGTCAGTATATTAGAAGATGCTGGTTTTGAATATGAAATGGTAACTGGGGCTAATTTACATAAAAGATTAGGTACAGATTATTATCGATCTGCTGTATACACCCCTGGCAATGTTTTAGTTAATCCCGCAGCATTAGTACGTGGTCTGGTTAAGGCACTTCCTTCATCAGTCACATTATTTGAAAATAGTCCTGTTCAATCAATTGAATATGGCCCACCTCATCAATTAAATTTTCTTGGTGGTAAGATTTCTTCAAAAATCCTTATTCAAGCAACGAACTCATTTTCAGAGGAGTTCGGGAAGTTATCTAATCAACTTGCACCTATTTTTACTTATGCAAGTCTTACTCCACCACTATCAGAAGAGCAAATTGGTAAATATTTTAATGGCGTATCACCATGGGGGCTACATCTGCTCATCCAGCTGGAACCACTGTTAGATTCACACACGATAAGCGAATTTTTGTAAGAAATACTTTGGATTTTCTACCAGAATTAAAATCGAGTAGAAAAGATTTGAATCACGCATGGCAACAGCATCGAAGTTCATTTGAAGCTAGATTTCCATTCTTAAAAGAAATGCCTTTTGAATATACTTGGGGAGGAATGCTTTGTATGACACTCAATCATGATCCTGTATTTCATGCAGCAGGTGATGATGTATATGTTATGGGGGGATGTAACGGTGTTGGAGTTGTGAAAGGGACATATCTTGGTTATTACATGGCAGATATGATTTGTATTAGTTCAGATCTGATCAGACATTGATCTTGAAAAAGAGAAAGTTACCCGTTTTGATAAAGGTGTCGAATCTTAATCAAACAAAGGTAACTTTCTTATGTTGCATACTAACAATCAAATCATTAAACACAAAGTAGGCTTACTCAATTTAGCTGAAGAACTTCAGAATGTATCCAGAGCTTGTAAAGTCATGGGTGTC
>WNDP01000290.1 GCA_009912575.1 Acinetobacter bereziniae | reverse complement strand
ATCAATAACCAGTCTGGATAACGTTCTAAGTATGGCTTAAATGCCATTAGCAGTTTTTCTTCTTCAGGCGCATGCGTACTGGCAATGGTTATAATTTTTCGATCACTCAAATGCCAATCATGTTGAAGCTGCTCAGCCTGCTGTAAAAATTGCACTGGTGCAGAAATATCGAATTTAATACTTCCAACGACTTCTGTTTTAACTTGCTGAATACCTAAATCAACAAAACGCTGTTGAGTTGCCCGATCCTGTGCCAATAAATAATCCATTTTTTGTAGCATGGGTAAAGTCAGACTTGGTACTTTGGCATAACCTTTGGCTGACTTTTCTGAAAGTCTGGCATTGACCAAAATACACGGTACTTTGAATTGTTGGCTTTGATCGATCAGATTAGGCCAAAGTTCTGTTTCAACCAAAATCAGCAGTTTTGGTTGGTATTTTTGATAAAAATCAGCAATCAGATGCTTCTGATCCGCAGGTAAATATACCGCTTGAAAAAGCGACTGATACGGTGCTTTTAAAAATAATGACTTTGAGCGAGCTTGCCCTGTTTTTGTTGTATTGGTCACTAAAACAGTGTGACCTGCTTTTAGATAATGCTCAATTAACGGTTGTGCTGCATTGGTTTCACCTACAGAGACACAGTGAAACCAAATCGCATGTTGATTCTTGGCTACTTGAAATGGACCAAAACGTTCGAGACATTCTTGTTGGTATTCTGCCATATTTTGCGCACGTTTTTTGATCCGCCATCGATACAAAGGTTTGACGATTGCGAGTGCTGCGTTATACCAAAAAGGAGTAACCAAACAGAGTGCCTCTATACAGATCAATGGGCAAATATAACAGAGCATTATTCAGTTGTTAATGAATAATATTGAATGATTTGTTGTCAAGGCGCTGGAAAACTTTTTACTAAAGCCAAGACATGTAATCCATTAGTACAAAAGCATGCTTTGCTCGCCTAATCGGAAAAAAATTTATTCAAAATTATGGGTTGAAGCATAAATATTTATACTTCAACCCAATCTGATCTATAGCGGATTGCGATATATTCAATATGTACTAGATCGTATGATGTAAAGCTTGCATATTTCAACTGCATCAACTTATTTCAATCTGATCGAGCAAAAAATAATTGATATCACAGGACAACAACGTCATTAAACCAAGGCTGGATAATCAATATAGCCTTCTGCTGTTTGCGAACCAATCATATTTTCAAATACCAATTCATTCAAAGGTGCATCTTGAACCAGACGCTCAAACAAATCAGGATTCGCAATATAGGCCTTACCAAAAGACACCGCATCTGCCTGACCCGATGATAATAATTCAATCGCATCTTCACGGCTTAAACGCATATTGGCAATATAAGGTACACCACCTGAACGCTGCTTCATGTATTCACTGATACTGTCATCAGCCAAATACTCTCGGGTAAAGAAAAACGCAATTTTACGCTGACCAAGTTGCTCAAGCGCATAACCAAAAGTTTCACGTGGATCAGCATCGCCCATATCATGTTCATCGCCACGTGGTGCAAGATGTACACCAACACGACCTGCACCCCATACCTCGATTAACACATCAACCACTTCGAGTAAAAGACGGGCACGATTTTCTACCGAACCACCATACTCATCATCACGATGATTGGTTGAGCTTTGTAAGAATTGATCAATCAAATAACCATTGGCTGCATGTAACTCCACACCATCAAAGCCCGCTTGTTTGGCTTTAATTGCGGCTTGTTTAAATTGTTCTGTAATGCTGTGAATTTCAGAAATTTCTAAAGCACGTGGAATCACATAGTCACGTTTAGGACGCAGTAAACTGACTTGACCAGCTTGCTGGATCGAACTTGCAGATACAGGCGTCTCACCATTGAGTAAATCTGGATGTGAAACACGTCCAACATGCCATAACTGCGCCACAATTAAGCCACCTTGATCATGCACAGCTTGTGTGACAGGCTTCCACCCTTCCACTTGCGCATCAGTAAACAATCCAGGCGTGTTGAGATAACCATTGGCTTCTTCCGAAACCACTGTAGCTTCAGAGATGATTAAACCTGCACTGGCACGTTGTGCATAGTATTCAGCCATCATCGGTGTAGGAACACGATCAGCGGTGGCACGGCTACGTGTTAATGGTGCCATGACCACACGATTTTTGAGATTTAAATCGCCAAGAACAAGGGGAGAGTTGAGTTTAGCCATATTTGCCTCATCACTCGCTGTCCCAAATTTGAGACTCAAAGCGAGTTTTGTAGATAATCAATATATTGCTGAATGAGCGCTTCATTGCGTGAAAAGTATGACCACTGACCATATTTTTCGGCCTGAATTAATCCTGACTGCTGTAAAACAGACAAATGATTTGACATGGTAGACTGAGAGACATTACCGAGCCTTTCGATATTCCCTGCGCACACACCACGCCCAAAGCCACCGCACTGCTCTTCAGACAAATATTGTTGTGGATTTTTAAGCCACTCCAAAATCTGACGTCGAGTCGGATTCGCCAATGCTTTAGAAATTAAATCAATATCCATCTTAGACACATTCAATTCAGAGCAAAGCTCCATTCAGCATCTTTGCATTTAATATATCGCATTTTTTCGATTTTAATATCGATTTTTTTAGATATATTACAAAAATACAGATAAAGCTTTGCTTTTGTTAAAAATTTAAATTAAAGACCTTGCTTTAAGCTGGCTTCAATAAATTTATCCAGATCACCATCCAATACGGCACCCGTATTTGAGTTTTCTACGCCTGTACGTAAGTCTTTAATACGAGAGTCGTCGAGTACATATGAACGAATCTGACTTCCCCAACCGATATCCGATTTTGAATCTTCAAGCGCTTGAGCTGCCTCATTACGTTTACTCATTTCCAATTCGTATAATTTGGCACGTAATTGTTTCCAAGCATGATCACGGTTGGCATGTTGTGAACGTTGGTTCTGACACGCCACGACGATACCTGTTGGAGCATGGGTTAAACGGACGGCTGAGTCTGTTTTGTTAATGTGCTGACCACCCGCACCTGATGCACGGTAGGTATCTGTACGCACGTCAGCAGGATTAATATCAATTTCAATATTATCGTCAACTTCAGGTGAAACAAATACCGCTGAGAATGAGGTATGACGACGGTTACCAGAGTCAAATGGTGACTTACGAACTAAACGGTGCACACCTGATTCAGTACGCAACCAACCATATGCATACTCACCTTCTACACGGATTGTTGCAGATTTGATTCCCGCAACATCACCATCAGATTCTTCCATCAACTCTGCTTTAAAGCCATGACGTTCAATCCAACGCATATACATACGTAACAGCATAGAAGCCCAATCTTGCGCTTCTGTACCACCAGAACCTGCTTGGATTTCTACATAGCAAGGATTCGGATCCATTGGATTACTAAACATACGACGGAATTCAAGTTTTGCCAACTCTTCTTCAGCCGAGCTCAATTCAGCTTGTACATCAGCCAATAAGCTTTCATCATCTGCTTCAACTGCTAGATCAAGCATAGCTTGGGCATCATCTAACTGCGTTGCCAAACCTTCCAAAACATTGATGACGTTTTCAAGCTCACCTTTTTCTTTTGCCATTGCTTGTGCACGGCTTTGATCATTCCAGATCGCTGGGTCTTCTAACTCGCGGAGAACCTCTTCTAAACGCTCTTTCTTTAGATCGCAGTCAAAGATACCCCCGTAGTGTTAGACCACGGTCATTTAAGTCTTTTAGCTGAACTAGATAAGGATTAATTTCCACGAGTTTTAATCTCACATTTGACGTCTTTTAATTCGCAGGCATTCTACCACAGAGTACAAAAAGTTGAGATATGGCTTTTTTTTAACATAAACAATTGACCAAGGTATAGTTTTTTGTGAACAATGTTGTCATTATGTAATCAATACATTTCACAACAAAAATATCTTAGGAAATTTATGAAAAGATCACTCATGTTTCTCGCTATGAGCTCGATGGCTTGTTCTAGCTTCGCTTATATTATGCAATTAGACGGTGCTATCACCTCTCTTGATCATGATAACAACTA
>WNDP01000029.1 GCA_009912575.1 Acinetobacter bereziniae | reverse complement strand
TGAATATCTAAAAGCAGATTGGCAAGGTTTGGTAGATGTACAACTTGCGACATTAAACTGGGTGGATTGGTTCAATAAAAAGCGTGTACATAGTGCTCTAGGTTATGTATCACCATTTGAATTTGAAGCAATGTACTATGATAAGATGAGCCCGTTAGGTCAGGTGGCCTAACTTAAATAAAAATCTCTCCGAAAAACCCGGTACGGTTCATTTTCAACTTTCTTACGTTGTTCATCAGAAACTGTGAAATTAATAGACTGAGTTTGGAAGCTATTTTGCAATTCATTAATTAATTGGCTCGCCGCTTTAAAATCCTTACTTTCGATTTGGATTTCTGCACGTCCACGCCAATCTTTTAATTTTTGACTGTCATTGTCATAAACTGGATAGGTGGTTTGTGAGCCTGTTTCAACTTTAACTTGTGGGTATTTTTTAGAGATCGCAATAGCTTGGTTCATTAATTGGGTGATTTGTGAAGAAAGCTCAGCAGGTTGTTTGTTGGTTTTTTCAATAAACAGTACAGCATGCATTTCATCATTAGACACTTGACGTGTCGCATCTGCTTGCACATTTACAATATTGTAGTTTAGCGGATCATTATCAGCTGCCATAGTCATTGTGCTCAGTGTCGTACCTAAGAGTAAAGTGGTTAAGGCTAAATAACGCATAAGTCATCCTAGAAATTGTTTGATTAAATTTTATGACCCAAAGATATATTGTATAAAGTGAATCTATTTTTGATGATAAAGGCAGTTTGTGGAAAAACTGTGGCGGATTTTGTGGTGCATTTGTAATAATTTACATTAAAATTGCAAAATTGTTATATCTAAAATATTTTAAAAATGAATCGCTTATCGCTTTGCAGAACCTTAAGTGTATATAAGTTCAGCATGCATCAAGAAAGTGATTTTAATTCACTACTTTTCTTTGCTTTGTCACATAGTATGATAATAATACTTGAACTGGATTGAGCTAAATGTTTTTTTCGATAAATGGAGAGTTGATAAGTACATAAAAGATATTTATTTTCTTGTAAAAAACTGTATTATCGCGCTCCTAGTTATGAATATTAAAAGCTCTCTAACTAGATTTCTATAAAGCACCGAGTCAAAGGACCACAAGTCACCCGACTTATTTCTTTCAACCCATATCAGAGATGGTAATTCGATATGAGCGTTACTTCTGTAAATCCTGCTGCCACTTCCACAAACGAATACTACTTGACTCGCCAAAGTCAGATGGAATCGAATGTTCGTAGTTATCCACGTAAATTACCGTTAGCGATAGCGGAAGCACATGGTTGTTGGGTTACCGATGTTGAAGGTACAAAGTACCTCGATTGTTTAGCTGGGGCAGGAACATTGGCTTTAGGCCATAACCATCCTGCGGTGATTAAAAGTATTCAAGACACTTTAGCAAGTGGTCTACCTTTACATACTTTAGATTTAACAACGCCTTTAAAAGATGCTTTTACTGAAGCACTACTTGAACAACTCCCTGGTGGAAAAGAAGAGTATTGTTTACAGTTCTGTGGCCCATCTGGTGCAGATGGTACAGAAGCAGCGATTAAGTTGGCAAAAACATATACTGGTCGCAGTACTGTGATCAGTTTCTCTGGTGGTTACCATGGTATGACACATGGTGCACTAGCGATGGCAGGTAACTTATCTGCTAAAAATGCGGTGAATGGCTTAATGCCAGGCGTACAATTTATGCCATATCCGCATGAATATCGTTGTCCATTGGGGATTGGCGGTGAAGCAGGTGTAGATGCCCTTACCTATTATTTCGAGAACTTCATTGAAGATGTCGAAAGCGGTGTAACAAAACCTGCTGCTGTAATCCTTGAAGCGATTCAAGGTGAAGGTGGTGTTGTGTCTGCGCCTGCAAAATGGTTGCAAAAAATCCGTGAAGTGACTGAGCGTCATAATATCGTATTGATTTTAGACGAAGTTCAAGCGGGCTTTGCACGTTCAGGTAAAATGTTTGCCTTTGAACATGCAGGTATTGAGCCTGATGTTGTGGTGATGTCAAAAGCAGTAGGTGGTAGTCTTCCACTGGCTGTATTAGGGATTAAACGTAAGTTTGATGCTTGGCAGCCAGCAGGTCATACAGGGACTTTCCGTGGTAATCAACTTGCTATGGGCACAGGTCTTGCAACCATCAAAACCATCAAAGAGCAAAATCTTGCGAAAAATGCACAAGAACGTGGTGATTTCTTACA
Source organism: Acinetobacter bereziniae (assembly GCA_009912575.1). Classification (GTDB taxonomy): domain Bacteria; phylum Pseudomonadota; class Gammaproteobacteria; order Pseudomonadales; family Moraxellaceae; genus Acinetobacter; species Acinetobacter bereziniae_A. The sequence continues at coordinate 34,585 of WNDP01000029.1, read as the reverse complement.
GGCTGAATTGAAAAAATTAGCTCAAGAATTCCCATGTATTGGTAATGTTCGTGGTCGCGGTTTGATGATCGGTGTTGAAATTGTGGACGAGCGTAAGCAAGCGGATCATATGGGTTCGCTTCCTGCTGATTCACAATTGGCAGCTGCAATTCAAACAGCATGTTTTAACAATAAACTATTGTTAGAAAAAGGCGGTCGTAGTGGTACGGTGATCCGTTTACTTTGTCCGTTGATCATTACTCAAGAAGAGTGTGAAGATGCAATTGCGCGCTTTAAGAAAGCCGTTGCGGAAGCTCTTGTTGCAGTTCGAGGCGCTTAATTCATGGTAGATTTTGCAGAACATCGTAAAGCCTTACTCTGCAATGATGCTCAATCCATTGCTGACTATGAGTCAGCAATGGCTGAGGCGACTAAAGCAGTCGCAGCATGGTTGCAAAACGATAAAATGTACACAGGCGGAAGCATCAAAGAATTGCGTGAAGCGATTTCTTTTGCACCGTCTAAAGAAGGTTTAGGGCTTCACCAGTCGCTTGAGCGTATGGTTGAGCTTTTCCTGAACAAAAGTTTAAAAGTACATCACCCACATTCTTTAGCACATTTGCACTGCCCAACAATGGTGACCAGTCAAATTGCTGAAGTGTTGATTAATGCCACAAACCAGTCAATGGACTCTTGGGATCAAAGCCCAGCAGGCTCATTGATGGAAGTTCAATTGATCGATTGGTTACGTCAGAAAGTAGGTTATGGTGTAGGTCAAGCTGGGGTGTTCACTTCAGGCGGTACACAGTCTAACTTGATGGGTGTACTGTTGGCACGTGACTGGTGTATTGCTAAGAATTGGAAAGATGAGGATGGTCGTCCTTGGTCTGTTCAACGTGACGGTGTTCCAAACGAAGCGATGCGTAATGTCAAAGTGATTTGCTCTGAAAATGCGCATTTCTCTGTTCAAAAGAACATGGCGATGATGGGCATGGGCTTTCAGTCAGTTGTGACTGTACCTGTCAATGAAAATGCACAGATGGATGTCGATGCGCTTGAAAAAACCATGGCGCATTTACAGGCTGAAGGCAAAATTGTTGCTTGTGTTGTTGCGACTGCTGGGACAACCGATGCGGGTGCAATTGATCCATTGAAAAAAATCCGTGAAATCACCAATAAGTATGGCGCGTGGATGCATATCGACGCAGCATGGGGTGGTGCACTGATCTTATCAAATGATTACCGTTCAATGCTTGATGGCATTGAATTGTCTGATTCGATTACCTTGGACTTCCATAAGCACTATTTCCAAAGTATTTCATGTGGTGCGTTCTTGTTGAAAGATGAAGCGAACTATCGTTTCATGCATTATGAAGCTGAATATTTAAATTCTGCTTATGATGAAGAGCATGGTGTACCGAACTTGGTGTCTAAATCTCTACAAACTACACGTCGTTTTGATGCGTTAAAGTTGTGGATGACGATTGAAAACCTAGGTGAAGAGCTTTATGGTTCAATGATTGATCATGGCGTTAAGCTTACTCGCGAAGTTGCAGATTACATCAATGCTACTGTTGGTTTGGAAATGCTGATTGATCCACAATTTGCATCGGTACTGTTCCGTGTAGTTCCAGAGAATTATCCTGTGGAATTATTGGATACATTGAATCAAAACGTTGCAGATGAATTATTTGCACGTGGTGAAGCCAATATTGGTGTGACTAAAGTGGGACAGGTTCAATCTCTGAAAATGACTACTTTAAGTCCGGTTGCGACTTTAGACAACGTGAAGAATCTTCTTGCTTTGGTATTGGAAGAAGCAGATCGTATTAAAGCAGCAATCGCTGATGGTACATATACGCCTGCAATTGACTAAGTTTAAACTGTGTCGATTGAAGTGAAATAGACTTTGTTTATTTCAAAATGCCCAATGAAACTCATTGGGCATTTTTTATTTAAAGTATTTTGATCTGAAATAAAGTCAACCTGTCAAAAAACTCAGACCCAAGAATATAATCTCTTTTAAATTGAAACTTGACTTAAAAATTACACATTGAGCTATTACGGGTCAAGTCAGGCCCCCAAGTACGATAACCTTGAGTATCAATATGGATTTGGCCTGAAGCATATAGACCCAAGCCCATATTGAGACTTTGACCATACTGTGACCAAAATTGACAAAGTTTAAATTTGGTATGCTCGATATAAGCATAATCTTCAGGTTGAGGATTTTCAGGGCCAATACGAAAATCAATCGCTGAATTGAATAAATGGCGTGAAGAGCCAGCACCACCAGCGCATTGATTCAATGGTAGGTCACGATAAACTGAAGTAACTGTAAAGTCTGTTAAAACTTTAGAAGCAACTAAATATTTAAATACTTTTAATGTAGGTAATTGATTATTCCAAAGCTCACGGCTTGGAATCATATATTCAGATTTACCACACTTGTCCCAATCCCGTGCAGTTTTAAACAATTCAAAACTTGGGATAATGTTTCCAGCATTGTTTTGTTCAAGAAAACGTTCATAACTACGTGCATGAGACTGATTATCGCCGTTCATTAACCATTGACGATAAGAGGCGGGCATGGTTTTCTGTGGAATTGGTCGCTCAATCGTAATTTTTTCTTCAGGGATGTAAATACGTTGACCATGTGGTGTGCTAATTGTTGGATTCTTTTGAGGAGAAGATGTACATCCAGCCAGAATCACTGTAGTAACACCGACAGCAAGTAAACCTTTCAAAATAAATTTCATTCTCAATATTAGCTAAAGCAAGTAACGGAGTATTTTAGTCTAGTTTGGAGGTCGTATTATGAATAAATTGCAAAAATATGTATAAATTACATATTTAAATGCAAAAAAATCAGCCTAAGCTGATCTTTTTATTCAATACTTATTTTTCTAAGTACTGTAATTTATCAGCTTTACCATTCCACTCTTCACGATCTTCAGGTTGATCGCCAATTTGAGTAATGTTCGGCCATTTCTGTGCAAGTTCAGCGTTTAATTCAATAAAGACTTCTTGACCTTCAGGTAATTCATCTTCTGAGAAAATTGCATTCGCAGGGCACTCTGGTTCACATAGCGCACAGTCGATACATTCGTCTGGGCTAATGACTAGAAAATTTGGACCTTCATAAAAACAGTCTACTGGACATACTTCTACGCAGTCTTGATATTTACACTTGATACAATTTTCAGTGACAACAAAGGTCATGGCGTCAGCTACCTAAAAATATGGTTCTAATTAATAATGGTGTATTTTAGGGAAAACGCGACAAAGTAACAATTGCTTTTATTGATATTTAATATAGAAGAACCTGCTAAATCAATTTTTTTTATAGTAAGGTGGTTGATTTTGTGATTTAGTTCTCATTTATATGAATATAAGTAATAATTATTGAGATCACATAGTTTAAAAAATGCTAAGCATATTAAAAATAGGGCATAACTGTAATATTGAAAAAATACAAAAATCATTTCATTGCTTGAAAAATAAACCGAACATGCTGTCTGTTTAGACTGAATGATCGTTGACTCTATTTCTCTCTATGGATTATTCGCTGAGATGATAGATTAAATGAATATCTTCCGGCTCTAAAGACCAGAGTTGTTGATCTGGCTTCTCTAAAAGTCTGGCACCTTGGTTGAGATAAAAATCGACTGTGCGTTGAGTGGGTGTTGCTGAAATATAGAGTTGTTTTGCACCTAATTTTTTTGCTGATGTAATCACCGTTCGCATCAATTGGCTGCCAATGCCATAGCCTTGATGATGAGCATCTACATAAAAATATTGCAATAGCTTCGCTTGAGGATAATTGGTAATTTTTTGATTTGATACAACCTGAACTGCGATGAGTTGATTTGATGGGTTAAATGCCCCTATGCAAAGAGCCCCTTGCTGGTAAAGATGTTTGATTAATGGTGGGTCATTTTCTAGATGATGGTGATCCCAAGACTGAACATCATAAAAACAATCAATAAGTTGTAACTGTCGACTGTGTTGTAAATACATATGTGTGATTAACTCTTTTCGATCAATCTGTTGCCAAATTAGATCAATTTCAGAGTAATGCAATGGTCTAAAGGAGATCTTGATTTTACTGTCTTTGAATATTTTTAATAATTTTATCTTAAAAAATTATGTACTTATATTTGTGTTATATCAAATAAGTACATCCAGAACCTGCTTGGATAATAAACAGGTTCTGGAATATTATCTTAGGATTTTAAAGCTGCTTTCAGTGCATATAATTGCTCAAGCGCTTGACGTGGAGTTAAATCATCTAGGTCAATATTTGCTAAAGTATCGAGCACTGGAGAGGGTTTAATGATCTCAATGACTTTTTCTATTTCAATAATCTGCTCCAATGTTTCAGCTAAAGGATTGCTAACATCTGCGAATAAGTCATTTTGAACAACAGATTGCAACTGTTGCTGTTGTTGCTTCTCTAAAATCTTTAAACGCTTTTGGGCTTCTTTTATTACTCCAGCTGGAATCCCTGCAAGTTTTGCGACTTGTAAACCATGGCTTTGACTGGCAGGACCTTGTTGTACCTTATGCAATAAAATCAAATTGCCATTTAACTCTTTAGCAGTAACGTGATAGTTATCAATTGCAACTTCTTTTGATAATTCCGTTAATTCGAAATAATGGGTTGCGAATAAACACAAGCATTTGATGCGTTTGGTTAAGTCGAGTACACATGCCCAAGCCAGTGACAAACCATCATAAGTACTTGTACCCCGACCAACCTCATCCATCAGGACTAAAGACTGATTGGTGGCATGGTGCAAAATTTGAGAGGTCTCGGTCATTTCAACCATAAAGGTAGATTTACCTGTAGACAAATCATCTGCAGAACCAATACGGGTAAAGATACGATCTATAGGCCCTAGTTTTGCAGCTTTTGCAGGAACAAAACTACCGCAATAGGCAAGTAGACTGATCAATGCGGTTTGACGCATAAAGGTCGATTTACCCCCCATATTTGGTCCAGTAATGATCGCCATACGATGATTAAAATCGAGTTGAGTATCGTTCGGTGTAAATGGCGTTTTACTTAATGATTCAACCACAGGATGGCGACCAGCAGTAATTTTTATGCCGATTTCAGGACTGTATTCTGGTCGATTCCAATTGTTTAAGCGGGCTTGATGCGCAAAGTTAGCCAATAGGTCAATATGTGCAATGGATGCACTCATCATTTGCAAATTGGCAATGTCTGCTCTTAATTCGTCTAATAACAATTCAAAGAGTAGCTTTTCTCTAGCCAATGCTCGAGATTCACTGGAAAGCACTTTATCTTCAAAAGATTTTAACTCTGGGGTAATGTAACGTTCAGCATTTTTCAACGTTTGACAACGTATATAATGTTCAGGTGCTTGTTCTGCCTGAGCACGTGTTAGTTCAATGTAGTAGCCACTCACACGGTTATAGCCAATTTTTAAGGTATTGATACCGGTTGTTTCACGTTCTTTAATTTCCAGATCAATCAAAAATTGCCCAGCATGATCACGGATTTTACGAAGTTCATCTAATTCGGTATCAAAGCCTTCTGCAATGACATTTCCATCACGTAATAAAACAGGAGGGTGTTCAACAATGGCTGACATCAAGCGTTGATGTAATCCATTAAAGTCACCTAACTCTTCATTTAATTGCTCGATTAGTTTTGATTGATTGGTATCAAGAATGGGTTGAATGGCATGTCTTAAAAAAGGAATTTGGGCGCATGCTTGACGCAGTTGTACCAAATCACGAGGACGTGCACTACCGAGAGCGACTCGGCTTAAAACACGCTCAATGTCTCCAATTTCTTTGAGCACTAAACGGACAGGCGCTTCATGATAACCTTTGAGTAAAGTATCTGTTGCATCTAAGCGTGAATCCAGAATTTGTGTATCTTGGATAGGCTGCATCAGCGTCCGAGCAAGCAGACGACTGCCCATAGCTGTTTGGCAATCATTGATCAGGCTAAATAGTGATGTCCCATGCTCAAATAATGGATCTATAATTTCTAGGTTGCGACGAGTGACTGGATCCAGCGCAATAAAATCTGAACTTTGTTCTAACTTAATTGAACGAATATGCGGTAAAGCCGTTTTTTGGGTTTCTTTCGCATAATGAAGCAATGCAGCCGCTGCGGCTTTAGCCAACGGTAAATGATCAATGCCAAAGCCAGAAAGTGTGGAAACAGCAAACTGATCACATAAGGTCTTTTGTGCATTATTTAAATTGAAATCAACATTTGGGCGTTTGGTGATTGGACACTCAATTTGCTTTTTTATTTGCTCAATAATATTTGGATCGACAATATCTTCATCAACCAATATCTCACTTGGCATTAACCGCGCCAGTTCAATTGCTAAATTTTCTGATTTAAAATCTTGCTGTTGAACTTTAAAAATACCAGCACTCAAATCAAGTAAGGCGATACCGATTTGATTTTGCTGAAAGCATAGCGCAACAAGATTGGAAGATTGTGTTGCTGTCAATAAAGCATCGTCAGTCAGTGTTCCAGGGGTAATGATCCGAACCACACCACGTTCAACAGGACCTTTTCCTGTAACTTCTCCAATTTGCTCACAGATCACCACCGCTTCGCCTTTTTTGACTAAACGAGCCAAATAGCCTTCAGCGGCATGATAAGGTACGCCTGCCATTGGAATAGGTTCACCATTGGCTTTTCCGCGATGCGTGAGAGTAATCCCCAGAAGTTTGGCTGCTTTTTTTGCATCATCAAAGAAAAGTTCATAAAAGTCGCCCATGCGATAGAACATTAACGAATGTGGATGCTGCATTTTTACTTTTAAATATTGTTGCATCATTGGGGTGTGAGAAGATAAGTCAGCCGTTATTTCTGTGTTATTCATGTATATGAAATCCCTGAATTTAAGAAAAAATAAATTTAAAAAGAAGCCTGGCTGTCTAACCAAATGCAATTTTTCTGAGTAAATCTGAGCTACTCAAAGATAAAGTATACCTTGAAGTGTACTTGGAGTTGTTGAAATAAAATCAACAAAGGCGAGGTGATCAGCTCAATTTCTCATAAACCTCATCTTAGCAAATTGAGGCAAATTAATAAAAAACAATCCTGAACTGAATGGAGGAATAAACAGCAAAAGAACGGTGGCACTATCTGTTTGCGCTATTAATAAAATGAACAAAGAGCTACTGTAAAGATTGATATCTGTGAATATTCAGATTTGAGAGTAGTTTGCTGTAAGGCTGGATTGAAAAGCTTTGTTTATCGTTATAAAGGAATTCCGATAGATAATTCTTTAAAAAAAATTACATTGGAGAGTTATCCCGATATGCCACTTGCTGAGGCTCGCATTGAACTTCAGCGTTTGAAGTCATTAAGATTACAAGGGGTATGTCCAGCAACAGAGAGAAAAGCAGAAAAGCATGTGTTAAAAAAAAAGAAAAGCAATCCGAGGCGTCTTTGTTGCCTAAAGGATTTAAAGGCAAAGTTCTCCTAGGCGCCTCAAATTTAAGTGACAACTTGAGTATGAGGTCGGCCTAATTCTGTAAATTTATTTAAAATAGCTATACGGGCATGTACCTCATTGACTTGGCTTTGAAAGTTCCTAGCACTGAGTTTATCGCCTAATAATTTGATGCAATGCATCTTAGTTTTGACCAAACTTCAGTAGATGAATTAGTTAATCGCCTTGAAAATGAATATTTAGCGGCAAGAAAGCGTTTAGAAGTCTAATTATTCAAAAATTGACTATACTTTCATAGAGTATAGAAATGTTCATACAACCAATTTATTTGAAATAGATTGGTTTTTGTAAAACTTTCTGAAAAGAATATTTATAAAACGTATGAACTTGATACCATTAATTATTGTCAAGTCCGGTCAAGGCTTTTTTTGGATTTAATTATATAATCCAATGTCTTACAGAATGGAGTGTGTTTGTGTGATGATACGCTATCGAATAAGTCATGATGATCTAAATCTTCTTATAAATAGAACTCAGTTTAATACAATTAAATTATCCAATTAGTGATAGAAATGCTACATATGTTGTTTCCGATATTTACTTGGTGATACATGAGCCCATCGCTTAAAAGCTCGAGTAAAGTTTGATGGATCTTGGTATCCAAGTATTGTTGCGATTTGCTCTATGGAAAGAGTTTTATCATTTAGTAATTTTAAAGATTTAGTATATTTCATACTTTGCTGTAATTTTTGAAAGCTCTGACCGTGCCGTTTTAATTGTCTGTAAATTGTCTTAGTTGAAATAGATTCTTTATGGGCCATTTCGTTTAAAGTTTGTTTTAAAAAATTATCTAAATCATCATTATTCACGTACAAGTTTGAAATTGCTTCACATTGGGTTATTGCGCGGTTAAAACTAAGCACATTTGCGCAGAAACTTTTTTCAGAAAGTAATTTAATAGGGAATGAAATTTTCCAGTTAGGTGATTCATACTGAATTACCATATCATGTGGGTTATCTAAAATTAACTTGTCTTTAAATTGAATAATTATATCTTTTTTTTCAAAAGGATACATCTGTATAAGAAGTTTGTAAAAACAGATCACTACTGATTTTAAAATAATATTTTCATACTCCTCCTCGAGGGGGAAGTTTGTTTGAAGATTTAAATCTACTGTACTTTTATTCCTTTCCATGTGCATTTTTAAACCAATGCAAAAGACATTCCAATATTTTAATAAAGTATTTAGTCCCAATTCTAAATTTTTAGCGGAAAGTATGGCAGGACCTATAGGTTCAAATAATTGAGGAGTAAAGCGCCAACCAATATCGAATCCAACATCATTCTGTGGTAATTGAGTTTTTATTAGCTCAATAAGTCTTATATATAGTGTTATGTCTACAGGACTATTTTGTATATGTTCACTATAAAAAACTTTTGATATATCTATGTTTTTTTCCTGAGCATAGTCTATATAAGTGTCGAACAATATTGATGGTATCAACATTTCTTTAGCCTTTTATTTTTTGTCCGAAAATGACAGTTTCACTGTCCAATCCTGAGCTTCACTATTAATCCATTTACTCACACAATTAATTGAGATAATTACAGAGCAAATGAGATGTCAAAAGATATTATTTATAATGACGCTACAAATTTATCACAATTAATTCGAGACGAAAAACTCAGTAGCAGGGATTTACTTGAGGCGCATATTCAACAAATCGAAAAGTTTGATAAACATATCAACAGTTGCATCGCATTTGATTATGACAATGCTAGAGTTTTAGCTGATCAGGCTGATCTTGCTGTAAAAGATCAGCGTCCATTAGGTAGACTGCATGGTATACCAATGACAATTAAAGATGCCTTTAAAGTAAAAGGAATGCCATGTACAGATGGTAATCCTGAATTTCAACATTATTTTCCAAATAGAAATGCTGTTTCAGTGGATAAATTAGTTTCTGCTGGGGTCATCCCATTTGCCAAAACTAACGTACCATTTAAATGTGCAGATATTCAAACCTATAACCAATTTTATGGTACGTCAAATAATCCATGGAATTTGGCACTCACAACAGGCGGCTCATCTGGAGGTTCCGCTGCGGCACTCGCATCGGGATTTACATCGATTGAACTTGGGAGTGATATTGGTGGTTCGATTCGCACTCCATCACATTTTTGCGGTGTGTATGGTCATAAATCAACATATGGTATTGTCGACTTCAATGGTCATATTCTAAATTCTGAAGAAGAGCTATCTCAACCTGATTTAGCTGTTATTGGACCGATGGCACGTTCAGCACGTGATTTAAGCCTAATGTTGGATATTTTGATAGAACCAGATACTGATGAATTTAGGGTTTTTCATCTTAAAGAATCTGAAAAGAAAACTATTCAGGAATTTAAAGTACTATTTTGGATGGATGATGAATCTTGTCCAATCGACTTTCGTATAAAGAAAAAATATGAAGAGCTGTTAGAAATCTTAAAAATGGCAAATGTTAAAGTTGATGTGGGCCGACCTAAAAATTGGGATTTTGATAAAATATATGGGTCTTATGCTTCTAGACTAGTTAGTCAAATGACATTTGCAGATAGTAAGCTCAGTAGACTAAGTATGTCAGTATCTACACCTCTTCTTAAACTGTTAAATGGTACATCAGGTGTTCCTCCTTTATTACATAACTTCACTCAAGGTGCCAATCTTAGTCATGCTAAGTGGATTGGAAAATACGAAGAGTCGCTACAGATAAAACAAGAATGTCTTAAAATTTTCTCAGAATACGATGTCATCTTATGTCCACCAATCATGACTTTAGCGTTTGAACATGATCATAAAGAACCTTTATTGTTTCGTACATTAAATGTAAACCAGCAAAAACGTTATTATTTAGAATTGTTTAAGTGGATTTCAACTGCAACAGTAATGGGCCTACCTGCAACCTCTGCACCAATTGGTCTTTCTGAAGATAATCTTCCTGTCAATATTCAAATTATGGCTCAGCCTTTTGCTGATAAAGTAACCATTAAATTTGCTGAACTTTTGGCTAAATATACAGACGGATTTCAAAGGCCTTCTTTAAACTTTAAAGAATAAATTTAATTCAAAATCATTTCTATTTTTTATGATTTTAATTTCAAATAGTTCAATTAATTTAATCAAAATCTAAAAGGGTTTTAGATTTTTAACAGGACGTTACAGATGAATAATAAGTTATTGATACATATTGCTTTTACTTTGGTGGTTCTACCAGTGAATAGCTATGCAAACTCTTCTTATTTTAGCTTAAGAAGTGATGAGGGGTTTAACCGATTTTCAGTTTCAGCAGGCTGGTTACATACTACATCGCAAGGAAAACCTAACGCATTTTTGGTAAATACTGCTGTTAATGGTGGTAATTATGGTATTGGTGAAGTATCAAAAGATAAAGTATTAGATGTTGCCGTAAGGAAATCAAATCCAGAGCTTTATAGTGCTCTCGATGAATTGCCAGACACGGTGCCTAGTAATTTGTCTGGAGTAGCTACAATTAACAGTTTATCGAACTGGTCTAATGAAGGAACAGGATTAAAAACAGCTGATAGCGATACATTGGCTGTCATGTTTAATTACCATTTTACAGATAATGTATCGATAGAGTTCAAAGGTGGTATTCCTCCTACCGTAGATATAAAGGGGAAAGGTCAGATTTATGCGCCGTTAAGAGCGATAAATCAAACAGCTCTTGGTAATATTGATTTAAATAAGAACATTCAAATTACAGATTTAGCACAAGGTCAAAAAGCATCTTCGGTCCGCGCATGGCTACCTGTAGTAGAACTACATTACCAATTTGGAAAAACAGGAAGAGATAAATTCCGCCCCTATGTAGGCGCTGGTCTAGCATATGGATATTTCAACAACCTTAAGCTTAATTCGGGTATCGAATCGGATTTAATTGCTGCTGGTCATATGATTCAGAATATTTTGGATGAAAAGGCTAGGGGCGCTTTAGATGGAAAAATATCATCTGCTTCTCCTGTAGTAAAAGTCAAAACAACTGATTCATTTGCACCAGTTTTCACATTGGGTGCAACATATGACATTAATCAGAAGTGGTTTGCCGTGAGTTCAGTTTCATATATCCCAATGAAAAGTAAGGCAAAAGTTTATGTAACTGATAAATATACTGGTAATGAATTAATTTATGCTGAATCTAAGATAGACATTAACCCCATAACGACTTACTTAGGTATCGGGTATAGATTTTAATGATTCAATGAGTATAGATACATAAAAGTAATTATAGGTAATTTAAGCTTTTATACCCAATTAAAAAATTATATTTACATTTAGTTACATACATCTAAGAGTTTTTTCTTAATTAAATTAACGCGTTTTATTAAGTATTCATATTTTAATGAACGCATTTATTCAAAACAATTGTTTTTAGTTACCGTGTTCACTAAAATAAAAATAAAGATATGCGTCACTTTATTTTTATTTAATGCGATGTATATCTCATAATTTTTTAAAAGGAGTAATAGATATGAATCATATTTATAGACTATTGTGGAATAGTTCATTAGGTGCTTGGGTTGCAGTTTCAGAACTTGCAAAATCTTCAGGTAAGAAATCTTCAATAAAAGCTAGTGCTTCAATTTTCGTATTGATTTCAGGAGTCAGCTTACTTTCCTTCAATACTAATGCTTATTCCGTTGCAGGCGCGGATAGTTGTGCAGACACGAATACTAAAATTGGTATTGGGCAAGATGCACAAGCATGTCAAGCTGATACAGTAGCAATTGGAGTTAACTCTAAATCTTTGGCAACTAATGCAATTGCAATTGGAAAAGCTGCAACTGCAAATGGGGTAAACAATATTAGTTTTGGATCTGGTGCACAAACAGGGAATGTTGCATCTGTTGTGGCTGATGGTACACCATTGAATGGTGGTTCACAGATTGCTATCGGTACAAATGCGAAAACTGATACGGCAGGTTCCATTGCAATTGGATATAACTCTGCTACAGGTGTTTCTCAAAACTTTGGAATAGCTTTAGGGGGGTATGCACAAGCTCTAGGTAATAGTTCGATTGCTATCGGTAGGCGGGCACAGTCAACAGGTACAAATAGCACAGCAATTGGAGCGAGGCAAACGGTTGCAAATGCAGGTGGTGCTACAGCAATAGGTAGTAATACAACTGCAAGTGGTTTTGAATCTCTGGCTGTTGGTGCTGGTAGAGGAAATGATGCCTCTACTATAAGCACTGTTGCTTCAGGTAGACAATCAGTTGCCATGGGAGCAAGTTCAAAAGCTACAAGCACTTCTGCAATTGCGGTTGGTACGGAGTCAATTGCGGCAGGTGAAAATGGTATAGCAATTGGTACTGGAGCTCAGGCTGCCGCAAAAGATACTATTAGTATAGGTACTGGAAATGTTGTAACTGGACAAGGCTCAGGTGCTATTGGTGATCCAACAACAATCACTGGAACGGGTACATATAGTCTAGGTAATAATAATGGAACCATTGATGCTCATGAGACAGGAGTGTTTGGTAACAATAATATTCTCAATGGAGAAATTATTGGTGTTCGAGTTGTAGGGAATACCAACACTGTGAGTAGTGATAATGCAATAGTATTGGGTAATGAAAATACAGCAACTTCTCTAAATTCTAGTGTATTAGGAAATTATAATACCGTAAGTGGTGAAGGTGGGGTTGCTATTGGTAGGGAAAATACTGTTTCTGGAACTCGTGCTGTTTCTATAGGTACTAATTCGGAAGCTACAGCAGAACAAACAATCTCTATAGGCCATTTAACACAAGCCACTGGTTTGGGTGCAACAGCGGTAGGGTGGTCAGCGACAGCATCAAACACACAAAGTACAGCACTTGGTGTTGGGGCTAATTCATCAGGTCAAAATGCTTCAGCGTTAGGTACATTTTCTACAGCTTCTGGTTCTGGTTCTATTGCTGCAGGTAATTCATCTTTGGCATCTGGTGGTCTTTCAACAGCTGTTGGCAGTTTGTCTCGCGCCACTGGTAATTTATCTGTGGCTTTGGGTGCTGCTTTAGCAAATAAAAATAATTCTGTCGCATTGGGAGCACTTTCTGATACCAATACTAATGCTACTCAACAATCTTCAGCTACGCTAAATGGACTAACTTATGGTGATTTTGCTGGACAAGTGTCTGATGTTGGTATGCAGGTTTCAATTGGAGCAGTAGGCAGAGAGCGTCAAATTAAAAATGTTGGTTCTGGTGAGATTTCAGCTCTAAGTACAGATGCAATTAATGGTAGTCAATTACATGCAACAAACTCAGTTTTAGGCAATTTTGCTAATAGTATTGAAACAACACTTGGTGGTAATGCTGTTCTAAATCCTAATGGCTCAATTTGCAATGACTAATATTGGTAATACTGGTCAAAATACTATTCATGATGCAATTTTAGCGTCTAAGACTGAAGTTGCGGGTGGAACTAATGTAGCGAATGTAACTTCTACAACTGGTGCGAATGGTCAAACGATTTATACAGTGAATGCAGATGGAGCGAGTGTAAGTGCTGGATCGAGTGGCGTTAATGTTGTTGCTGGTACGAAAGATGCCAATAACATCACTGACTATGCGATTGACTTAAGCCAAGGTACTAAAGACAGCTTAGTCAAAGCAGACACTGCATTACAAAGTGTCGTGACACAGATTGATGGCGTGGATGTTAAGACTGTAGACCAGAACGATAACAAAGTTAACTTTGTTACTGGTGATAATGTTGAATTATCTGCCAATGCAGATGGCAGTATTACAGTTGGTACAGCAGCAGATGTAACCTTTAACACAGTTAATACGACAGATCTAACTGTTGCAGGGACTACGCAGTTAGGCAATAACTTTACTGTAAACAACAGTGGTAGCTATTACACAGGACCGATTACAGATGGTAATCACATTACCAATAAAACTTATGTCGATCAAACAGCAGCAGCGTCTAAGACTGAAGTTGCGGGTGGAACGAATGTAGCGAATGTAACTTCTACAACTGGTGCGAATGGTCAAACGATTTATACCGTGAATGCAGATGGAGCGAGTGTAAGTGCTGGATCGAGTGGGGTTAATGTCGTTGCTGGTGCGAAAGATGCCAATAACATCACTGATTATGCGATTGACTTAAGCCAAGGTACTAAAGACAGCTTAGTCAAAGCAGATACTGCATTACAAAGTGTCGTGACACAGATTGATGGCGTAGATATTAAGACTGTAGACCAGAACGATAACAAAGTTAACTTTGTTACTGGTGATAATGTTGAATTATCTGCCAATGCAGATGGCAGTATTACAGTTGGTACAGCAGCAGATGTAACTTTTAACACAGTTAATACGACAGATTTAACTGTTGCAGGGACTACACAGTTAGGCAATAGCTTTACTGTAAACAACAGTGGTAGCTATTACACAGGACCGATTACAGATGGTAATCACATTACTAATAAAACCTATGTCGATCAAACAGCAGCAGCGTCTAAGACAGGAGTAGAAGAGGGTAAAAATATAAAAGTAACCTCAACTACGGGAGCAGATGGTCAAACTGTATATACCGTGGCTACTGCTGATGAAGTCGACTTTAATAAAGTTACAGTTGGCGATACAACGATTTCTACCGATGGTGTTGTTATCACAAATGGTCCAAGCATAACTAAAGATGGAATAAGTGCTGGAGGTAAAAAAGTAACAGATGTTGTTGATGGATTGATTAGTGTAGATTCTAAAGATGCAATTAATGGTAGTCAGCTTCATGCAATCGGAAACAATGTAACCCAGCTATTTGGAGGTAATTCAACCTATGTTAATAACCAAATTACTTGGAATAATATTGGTGGAACTGGGCAAAATAATGTTGATGATGCGATTAAGCATGTAAATAATCAGGTGATTAATGCTAATCAAGGTTGGAATGTAAGTACTGATTCAGGTTCAAATGCTACAAGTACAGTTAAACTAGGACAAACTGTAAACATAAATGGTAATTCTGATAATGGTGTATTGGTAACAAACTCAGGTAATGACATTAAGGTGAGTTTGTCTGATCAAATCAAAATTGGCTTAGGCGATAATGCCGTATCAATAGATGGTAATGCCGGAACCATTCAAGCGGGAGATGTATTGATTGATGGATCAAAAGGTAATATTACTGCTGGAAAAGTTAATATTAATGGAGAGGCAGGTACAGTTAATGGGTTAACCAATACTACTTGGAATCCAGAAGATATCGTATCTGGACAAGCAGCGACTGAAGATCAACTTCAGCAAGTTGCTCAGAACGCAACTGCAGCTGCGACAGCAGCTAAAACAACAGTAACTGCTGGTGATAATATTACAGTTGCAATGAGTAAGAACACTGATGGAAGTACCAATTATCAAGTTGCAACAAGTAAGGATGTTAAGTTTGATACAGTCACTTCAAGCAGTATAACTACCGATAAAATTAATGTAGGAAGTGTAACAATTGATCAGGCTGGTATAAATGCTGGTGGAAATAAAGTTACCAATGTTGCTGATGGTGTAATTAGTTCAACTTCTAAAGATGCAATTAATGGCTCTCAGCTTAATGCAAGTAATACCAATATTTATAATTATCTAGGTGGCGGTGCTAATTATGAGACTAATACTGGTCCTACTTATAACGTTGGAAATGGCTCTCATAATAATGTTGGTGATGCACTAACTTCATTAGACCAAAAGGTGACGAACGTAAGTAATCAACTTGAGCAAGCATTTTATACAACCAACAAGCGTATAGATGATGTAGAAAATCGTGCAAACGCAGGTAATGCTCAAGCACTTGCAACAGCTGGTTTGCCTCAAGCATACATTCCAGGTAAAAGTATGATGGCAATCAGTGGTGGTACTTATCGTGGTGAAACTGGATATGCAATAGGTATGTCTTCAATTTCAGATAATGGTAAATGGGTCTACAAAGTGAGTGGAAGTGGTAATTCCCGTGGTGATTTTGGAGGAACTGTAGGCGCAGGAATCCAATGGTAAATGCTTAAAGGAATATCAGACACATTGATCTTTTGATGTGCCTGAATATTTCTCTGAATTACCTAATTTTTAATTATTCATCAAAAAATTTGCGGGAATTACGATATGAAAAAATTACTTATGATGTGCTTATTTGCTGGAGCTGTAAGTGGATGCTCTACTGGTACACTAATTACTAAAGAAGGTACAACAGATAATCCAAAATGGCACAAAGCTGATGAAGTAGTGTTTAATAAGAACCTAGGAACATTTCCAAACTTACAAAGTTTGAGTCAGGTTCGACAAGGTATGACCAAAGATCAACTATACGAGTTAATTGGTCGACCACAATATGATGATGGTTGGAGACCAAGAGAATGGAATTATTTATTCCACTTCACTACCCCTGGGCAGGGAGAAAACGATATAACGACTTGCCAATTTAAGGTATTATTTGATCAAAAAATGTTTGCAAGTAGTTTTTACTGGAATCCGATACATCCTAAGGATGCAGTTTGCCCACCACCAAGTAAACCTATTGAAGAGCCTAAGGAAAAAGTATCAGTTAAACGTTACACTTTAGGAGCGGATGCTTTATTTGTATTCGATAAAAAAGATCTACAAGGCTTGAATCCAAAAGGGAAACATGATTTAGATACCTTATTGTTAGAATTGAAAAAATTTAGAGAAATCAATTCAATTCGAATTTTCGGGTATACTGACATTCTAGGTTCACATGAATATAATCAAAAACTTTCTAAAGACAGGGCTGAACTCATAAAAGAGTATTTTACTTTTAATGGCGTTAATAACGGACTTCTAGCTGCAATGGGCAAAGGACCAGAAAATCCAGTTGTTCAGTGTAGCAGCAATCTCGCAAGAGCTGAGCTAATTGCCTGTCTAGCACCTAATCGTCGTGTTGTTATTGAAGTAGATGGCTTTATTGAGGAAACGATTACAAGTTCGGATTAATATCCTAGAGTCAATAAACATGGTTACTTTGAACTATGTTTATTGACTCTGTAATTTTGTGCCATTTAATTTTTTAGTCCTATCAACATTACTCTTATAGTTTCTGTTTTAAGACGGCTTGGTTCACCCCAAGGATATTCAGGAATTGTAATAAGATTAAAAGTTATTCCTTGGATACAGCATAATATAATATTATTGATTTCATTAGGATCACCAGCTGAGATTTGCCCAAAAGATTGTGCTTCTATGATTGCACTTATAAAAATATCAAAACGCTGAGTAATATTGAAATTAACAACGAAATTATCTTCCATTTGATTAGGAATACGATCGTCTATGGTAAAAATAGCTGTGTAATCTTCAGGATGATTAAGCCAAAAATCAACAAAACCAACACAGAGATTGTACAAACGATTTTCTTGACTGCTTTGTTGATATGTTGAATAAAGATAATCAAAAAGCTGTATAAAAATAGTATCCCATAAATGATAAAGAATAGTTCTCTTATTGGGAAATATTGCATACAAAGTAGCAGGTAAACATTCTGATTTGGCCGCAATTTTCCTCATAGTTACCCCTTGATAACCTTCTGACAAAAAAAGTTCCTTGGCCGATGCAACAATTAATTGACGACTTTCTTCAATCTGTTTGGGCGTACGAGAGGGGCGGCCTCTAGGTCGAGTTTTCTTCGGGGTTTCAGTATTCATAATCAGAATACTATTGGAGATATTTTATAAAATCAACATTTTAATCATGTTCATGTTATTGTTGGATTTTATGTAAAAGGGAAAAGAGGTTATGAAAATATAGGGACATCATTACCATAACTTAAATTTATTGAAGACAAGTAATTTAAAAATATTAATGCATTAAAAGGTAAACTAGTAAAATTCTTAACTTTAAGTTGCGATTAGATTTTCAAGTGGAAACTGACTTTATTACACAAACATTTCAAAGGCCGATTTCACCTACTCCTACCAAGTTAAAGGCAGAAACAGGGTATTAGGTCTGCCTAATTCAATAAATTTATTCAATACTGCTACACGCGCATGAATTTCATTGACCTGTTTTTGGAATTTCCTAGCACTGGGCTTATTGCCGAGTAATTTAATGCAGTGCATCTTATTTTCAACTAAACTTCTTCGATGATAGCCCGACAACTTTTTCCATATCATCCCACTTAAATGCTTTATTGTATTGAGTAGTGGATAACGTTAAATAGAACTAATAGATTATCTATCTATACTTTGGCATTCTTCCTTGAGAGAATCACCGAATGCGCTTGACGATCTGAGACTACCTGTCGGCAGGATTTTGTATCATAGGCTCCATCGGTATAGACAGAATCAATCTAGTCCTCCGGTTAGCAAATTGAGGCGAATTAATAAAAAACAATCCTGAGCTGAATGGAGGAATAAACAGCAAAAGAACGGTGGCATTATCTGCACGAGCAATTGATAAAATGAACAAAGAGCTACTTATAGAAATATAAGTAGCTCATTTAGTAGAAAGTTTAAATCTTTAAAATTGCATTTATCTACATAAGAAGCCTTTGCCTAATTCATCACCTTCGTCATAAATAAAACTTGAGCGACCAGTGTAAAAACCTTTACCAGAGACTTTGACGTGAACTGCATTTAGTTCTTCTAAATCAGCAATAGAATGTACCTCTGCTCTAAATTCTGAATTTACAATACTTTTAAAGTTCGCTTCTTCACCGATCTGATAAATACCTCTTGCGTAGGCTTGAGCCATACGGGCGGTAACACCAGATCCAGTTGGACTACGATCAACTTGAGCATCTGCAAAGATACATATATTTTTTGATGGTTTCTTCAAAGGTAGATTGCTATCTGTAATAATCGTTCCATATAAGAATGCTAAGTCATTGCTATCAGGGTGAGTCAATTTAAGCTGCGATTTTGCTTTTTGGGTAACAGCGTCAGCTGCATGCGTCAGTTTTTCAACACTATCTTTCTCAATATCAAGACCCAACACATGGTCTTCTACGAGAGCGTAAAAAGCACCGCCATAACTGACATCAACTTTAATTTTTTGTCCATTTTCTAAGTCAATTTCTTGATCAAGTAATAAGGCAAATGCTGGAACACTAATAAAAGAAGTTTCATATGTGGTTGAATTAACTTCGACTTGTACTAAACCACAAGGACATTCAATATTCACAGTTGTTTTAGGGAATTGGCGTTCAACAATTCCTTCATCATGTGCAAAGCGCCCTAAAGCAATGACAGCATGACCGCACATAGTGCTGTAGCCTTCGTTATGCATGAAAAGAACGGCTAAATCGGCATTTGGCAAACTAGGTTCAACCAAAAGGGCTCCATACATTTCTTTATGGCCACGTGGTTCGAACATTAAAAATTTTCTTAAATGATCAAGATGTTGGGTAACGAATCTTCTTTTTTCTAGAATCGTATGACCTTCAATCGTTGGATAACCCTTTGTAATAATACGAAGAGGTTCACCACCGGTATGCATGTCAACAACGTCAATGTTTGGATAATTTTCCATTACTTCACCAATTACGCTTTTACTTGATTATAAGCTAGTGTTGCAGCTGCTAAGTCTTCAATAGATGAACCCACAGCTTTAAAAACAGTTATACAATTCTCTGGAAGATTGAGAGCTTTTCTTCCAATCTTTTGATTACGACTAAGTGAAATAAAATCACCTAAGATAGAATCTTCTGTTATGACACCTTTTTCAATAGGTGTAATAAAGTCACCAGTTTCATGTAAAGCAGCTTCTTTAAAGTCAGCAAAGATACGTGCCTTTTTCATGAGTAGATTATCTGCTTCTCGCATAGTTGGTGTAAAGCTTCCGATTAAATCTATATGCGTACCTTCTTGTACCCAGTCACCTAAGATGAGGGGTTCAGTACTTAAAGTAGCACAACTCACAATATCTGCTCTTTTAACTGCTTCTTCTAATTGCTTGAATTCAACTCTTGTAGCATTTACGCCTACAGCTTTTAATTCCTCTACGAATAAATCAGCATTTGCTGGTGTAATGTCCCAAATTTCTACAGTTTCAATGTTTCTTACACTCAGAATTGCTGGCACAACATTCCGTGCAACACGGCCCGCACCAACCATTAAAAGATGTTTGCTATCTTTTCGAGAAAGATATTTTGCACTTAGAGCAGAAGCAGCAGCGGTACGGCGAGCCGTAATGATATTACCGTCAAAGCGAGCTAATAAATCCCCTGTTGCTGCTGAACTAAGTAAATAGTGACTATTTAGCCCTGGTTTTCCTAACTTTGAGTTACCAGGGAAAACATTAACTTGTTTAACACCTAAATATTCTCCTTCAATCCATGCTGGCATTAATAGAAGGGTAGCTGCATCAGTGTTAGGAACTTTTACTTCATGGTGATGTCGTATAGGGCAACAAATATCTTTACGAAATACATCATCTAAAGCTTGAATTAATTTATCCCAAGGTAATAAATCGCTTAAATTATCAGGTTCATATATTGCACTCATTTTGATACTCCTTTACTCATTTTTCACAATCTTGCATTAAATGAGTGCGCTGGTTCTTACCAATTATTAGGCTTTTTTTAGCAATTATTTCAAAAATATAAACCTTAAAAGAAATGGTAAAAAATAAAGAATTTTTGATAATACTACGGAACAGCCAAATCTTAAGATGAATTATGGTCAACAGGGGATGTGATCTGGAAACTGAAATTTCCACTGTTGTTGAATAAAACCTATTTCTTAGAGTTATAAGAAATATTCATTTTAAGGAAAGAAGATGAATTGGTGGAAGAATCAAAAATTGTATCTAAAGATCTTAATCGGCGTGATTTTAGGAATTATAGTAGGTTTTACCTTCGGTGAAAAAACTGAATTTTTAAGCCCAGTCGGTAATATATTCTTGAGGTCATTACAGGCTATTATCGTTCCAGTGGTATTTTTCAGTTTAGTTTCTGGTATGACGAAACTTGAGAATATTGAGAAACTGAGAACTATTGGTGTTAAAGCCGTATGTTTCTATATAGTCACAGGCTTTTTAGCTACTGTTTTAGGTGTGACTGCTGCATTATTTTTTGCACCTGGAAAACAAGAAACTACCCATATCAAAGAAGCTGTAAGTAGTTTAGCAGTACATAAACAGTTCAGCTTTAATTTTGTAGAGAATATTGTCAATTGGTTCCCAAAAAATATCATTGAATCAATGTCTAACGGAAACATCCTACAAATCATCATTTTTGCTATTGTAATGGGTATTGCACTTATTGCATTGGGTGAGCGTGGGAAAAAACTCGTAGACCTATTTAATGTAGGCGCAGACCTAAGTATCAAGATGGCTGAGATTGTTATCTCATTTGCACCTTATGGTATTTTTGCATTAATGGCGACAGCTACCTCAAAATTTGGCGGGGAGTTCTTACTGCAAGGTTTACGCTATATTTTGGCAGATGTCACTGGTATTGCCATAGTAATGTTAGTGGTTTATCCAATTATCATTGCTTTATTTACACGCTATCGCCCGATTGCATTCTATAAAGCGATTAGCCCAGCAATGCTGATGGGGGCGAGTACCACGTCTAGTAGCGCAACATTACCTACAACAATGCAAATTGCGCGCGAAAAATTGGGTATTTCTGAGAAAATCTTTGGCTTTACCATTCCTCTAGGCGCTACTGTAAATATGAATGGTATGTCTGTTGTTTTAGGTGTTATTGCAATATTTGCAGCCAATGTTCATGGTGTAGATATTACGATTGATTTCCTTGCTACGACTATCTTCCTAGGAGTCTTTTTAGCGGCTGGGACGGGAGGAGTGAAAGGAGCAGATATTATTATGGCATCGATTATGTTAACGACTCTTGGTTTCCCGTTAACGTTACTACCAATCATTGCAGCATTATCACCATTGCTAGATATGGGACATACTGTATGTAATATCACGGGTGATCTAATTGGAACAGCTGTGGTAGAAAAGGGTGAAGAGGCCAAGACCGAAAATGTTACAAATATCGCTTAATTTTTAAAACTAAAAGACTTTAATTAAAAAACCTCTATTAATTTACAATAGAGGTTTTTTTCATCTGTTTTGGACTGAAGCCATAATAACGATTGAAAGCTCTTGTGAAAGATGGTTGATTTGAAAAACCTAGTTCATAAGTGACTCTAGACAAACTGAAATGGCATATTTCAATATAATATTTAGCCCATTCCATTCTTCTTTTCATAATGTATTTATTAGGTGGCATTCCAAGGTTTTGATTAAATTTGGCAATCATCGTGCTTACACTCATATTAAGAATTTTTGCCAATTCTTCACCAGTGGGCGGTGCAGTAAGCCTTCTATCAATGATTTGATCGATTTGCTCTTTTTTAATTAACCGGCAATTTTCTCTCAAGATGCTCTCATCAATTTGATTTTTGAGAAAATCTGTCAAAAGGAGAATGGCAGTTTGTTGCTTCACGAACTCATGGTGGTAATTCCAGTTGCTCCCTTGTTGGGCAACAGAGGTAAGCACTCCTCTAGAGAAGTCACTAATATTATTAAATAGGGCTTGTTCATTGATTAGTTGTTTTAGATCAAGGCCAGCAGACAAGCAAATAGAATTTAGGGTGGGATCGTTTAAAGGTATATCAACGACAATTAATCTACTCTCTGTATCTTTACCTGTATAAAGATGTTGACAATCTGATGGTAAGAATAGGGCATTCGATTGTTTTAATTTAAAGGCCCCATGTTCTAGTTCACAGATGACGTTTCCTCGTTCACCAAATAGTATTTGGGCAAAATCATGGGTATGTTCCCCATGAGAGACAGAAATGTCATTAATTCTGATTGTAGACTTCATAAGTACGATCCCTGCACCACAATACTTGAATGTGACATTTGCAAGCAAACACATCTGCAAATATACGAATTAGTATCTATTTTATTCGTATTCAAAGTCAATTACAGATTAGTACAATATTGAAGCGATGATCTTTTTAAATAATTTATTTTCATGGGGATTTAATAATTTCAACAGTTTAACCAAACTGCTGAAATTATTCTTTAAATAAGTTCTTACATCGCTAGAATAAAAATCACTTTTGTTACTGCCCAATTCATTACTCTAATTACTTTGTAAGGTTTTGATCGAACTTAGCCCTTTTGTAAGCTTCAAAAGGTGATTTACTGATAATGACAACGGATTCTTTGTCTTTACGAGTTGCTTCGACAGGTTGGTCTAAAATAGCCTTATCCATTAGTCTTGAGCGTTGTGCTCTAGCATTTGTATGATTCATATTTTCCATTTTTCATCTTTTAATGTTTTTAGAGATTTTATTTGCAGTCCTCAAAATTTATCCAGAGAGTACCAACATTAACTCAATCGGTGTTCGAGTATGGGCTGTAGGTTTTAGGTGCTTTATTGGAACTTCAGGGAAATGACATTGGAATTGAAAAATGGAATCAATTGGCCTCCCTTGAATTTATAAATTTTGTATTGAATGCAATACTCGTAAAGCGAGTTGATATGCAAAAATAATGGAAATAGATTTTGTAAAAAACCATTGGATGATTTGAAGTCTAAAGTGTGTTTAAAGAACACAAATTTCTGTCTGTCTGCCGATTAAGAACGATTAAGTCTTGATTTGCAATAGGATCATTTAAATTTTTTTGTTAGTACTAGTCTCCTAGACTACAGCCAGAGTATACAATACGACAAGGCTCTAAATTTTCACTTAAACAAAATACTAATGCACCTTTTTTAGCCTGCTCCTCTGAGAATGCAAGCAAGATTTTTGATATTTGACCATCTTTAATTGGATCTGCTACAGCTACACAGCGACTAGAATATGTTTGAGAAATTTGGCATTTTTGTCCACCATCTTGCTGACATGCTTTCATGGCTTTCGCTTGTGCTTCATCTTTAGATTTAAAATTTCTTGTAAAGCCAATTGGCCGGCCCTTTAGTCCGTTACTTTTATCTTCTGCAATCGCGCCCCATAATGTTTCAGGTAAAGGATTCAAAGCTGGATATTGATTCGAATAACCTCCACTGCCTCCACTTGAAATTGGTGCACAGCCTTGAACACCTTGCCCACCGATTGGATAATAGCCAGAAGGACAATTCCCTTCGGCATGTGCATTCTCAATAATAAAAAAAATAATTAGAGTAAAGAAAATGGATAAGTTAAAAAACTGATTATTTGATAATATCATTCGTTAAATTCCTTTAAAATCAAAAAAATAATTGAAATACTATGAAGTTTTTATATGAATTGTATATTTTAAAATGATATTAAAATTTTTTATGTTTTTAAATGTCAGTGTATTTTTGTATGAATGATAATGCCTAATTTTTTTAGTTCCGTCTTTTAATGCAATAATTTTGCTAATTGATGTAGCATTAAACTGAACATTAGATTTCTTTTTTATAGAAAAAAATCAAATTGTTCGGAAAATCCCTATTTTGAGTTGAACGAATGAGTAGAACACCAAGTCCTTCTTCGATGAAGGATATGGATCATTCAAAGATGGAGATGCCAAACAAAACAAATAAGTGATTCTTTTAGAAAAATGTCATCGCTTAGACATGATATTTGAGTATATTAGAAGAAATTTTCACAAAATAAATGTGTATGCCTGTTCAAGAAATGACTTCTCCACGTATTCCCAAATATATTGCCATTCGAGATGTTATTGCCCACGAGATCGAATCAGGGCAATGGAGCGCCAATACTAAACTCGCTTCAGAGCGTGTGTTAATGGAACAATTTGATACCACACGTGTCGCAGTTCGAGAGGCATTATTGGCTTTGGAAATGGATGGTCTCATTTATCGCTTAGATCGCCGTGGTTGGTTTGTTCGTGCGCCACGAATTATTTACTGTCCACAATCGACCAAAAGTTTTAACCAATATGTGACTGAGCAAGGGGGTGTACCAAGTACAGAATTGATTTCTGCGGAATTGGTTCAAGCGACCTCCTGGGATGCAGCACATTTAAAAATTTCGGTGGGTGATGATATTTATTCGATGTGGCGACGTCGTAGTATCAATGGTCGTCCTGCGGTAGTTGAACATTTACGTATCAATGCAAGTTTATTTCCTCAATTTTTAGAACAACAATTAGAAGGTTCTATTACAACTTTGATGGCAGAGTACTATCAACGGCAATTGACTCGAGCGCATATTAATCTCTATCCAACAGTATTGTCAGAACAACAAGCCAAAGCTTTGCATGTCAATGTTGGTAGTATGGGTTTATATATTTGCCGTACCAACTGCGATCAAAATGGAGTAATTACCGATGTTGACCAAGAATATTGGTTACATGATGTACTCGATTTGCATTTTGAAGCATCATGATAAAGAATTAAAAATAATTAATCTGGTTTAAACCAGATTAATTAAATTGTCATAAACTTTTGTTGAAATACAGGCTATCAAGAAGCAGCATTCGTTAGGAATGTCATAATGAGCCCGTATCTAAAACAGCAGCAAAAAAAGCTCTTCGCTATGGGCACGAGTATTTTATTTGCTTGTGTCAGCACGGCATGCACCACGTCTTCAACCTCGAATGATGCTGAACAAATCACGGTCTATACCGCAGTTGAAGCAGATCAATTAAAGCGTTATCAGTGGGAATTACGTAAAGCGCATCCTGAATTAAAAGTAAAATGGGTGCGTGATTCGACAGGTGTGATCACCGCAAAATTATTAGCAGAACAAAAGAATCCACAAGCCGATGTGGTGATGGGACTTGCTTTGACCAGTTTATTGGTTATGGAAAAAAAAGACTTATTGCAACCGTATAGCCCGAAGCATGTCGAACAGCTTAAAACCGATTTTTATAGTCAAAAAGACATTCCAACATGGACAGGTATGACTGCTTGGGAGTCGGCTGTTTGTGTCAATACCGTTGAATTGGAAAAGAAAAAATTACCGATTCCGCAAACCTGGCAAGACCTGACTAAACCAATTTATAAAGGCTTAATCGTGATGCCAAATCCTGCATCGAGTGGTACAGGCTATTTGGATGTGACTGCATGGATACAGATTTTTGGTGAAAAAAAAGCTTGGCAATATATGCAGGCACTCGATAAAAATATTTCTCAATATGTGCATTCAGGCTCGAAGCCTTGCAAGATGGCGGCACAAGGTGAAACGGTCATCGGAATTTCGTTTGGTTATCCGGGCTTTAAGCTGAAATCACGTGGCGCACCTTTAGAAATTGTTTATCCGAAAGAGGGGCTAGGTTGGGAAATGGAAGCCTCAGCCATTGTCAAAGGTACGAAAAAATTAAGCAGTGCAGAAAAGTTTATTGATTGGAGCGTTAGCCAAGCTGCCAATGAAGCTTATGCACAAAACTTTTCAATGGTGGCACATCAAAATGTTCACAGCAAAAACCAAGATTTCCCAAAAAATCTTGCGCAGCAATTGGTGAAGAATGATTTTTATTGGGCAGCTGAGCAGCGTGAATCAATTCTAAAACAATGGTCAGCAAAATTTGAAAAGTAATTGAATCATGTACACAACAAGCTATTCAGAATCAGTTATTCAAAATTAACGATTAAAAACTAGGTGCAGTATGCAAATTCCATCGCATTTACAAAATAGTAGGACAGGGCAGGTCATGCCAAATTCGGCAGGGCATCTGCTCTCAACTTTAAGAACGTTTAAAATGGCAGAATCAAAAACAGTGCTTGAAGTGATGGACATTCAAAAATCTTTTGGTTCAAGCCGTGTCTTGGAACACATTAATCTTGACTTGAAAGCAGGTGAGTTTGTTAGCTTTTTAGGTCCATCAGGTTGTGGTAAAACAACATTGCTACGCATCATTGCTGGGCTTGAACAGCCTGATTATGGCAAAGTGATTAAACAACAAATTGATATTACCCATTTTAATACTGCAAAACGTAAATGCGGCATTGTTTTCCAAAACTATGCACTATTTCCAAACTTAACTGTGGCGGAAAATATTGCATTTGGTTTGCATAAAAAACATTGGTCAGTGCAAGATATTCAATTACGTATCAATGAATTATTAAACTTAGTTGAATTGCCCAATATCTCAGAAAAATATCCCAATCAATTGTCAGGTGGTCAGCAACAGCGTGTGGCTTTAGCCCGTGCGATTGCGCCCAATCCTGATATTTTATTGTTGGATGAACCATTGTCAGCTTTGGATGCGTTGGTACGTTTAAATCTCCGCCAAAAAATTCGTACCATTCAATGTCAATTAAATTTGCCTGCGATCATGGTTACGCATGATCAGGAAGAGGCTTTAAGTATTTCTGACCGTGTGGCGGTGATGAATAAAGGTGTGATTGAACAACTCGATACGCCACATAATATTTATTACAAACCGCAAACTCGTTTTGTAGCAGAGTTTATTGGTTCGATGAATTTTATACAGACGGTGGCGGTCGATACGCATCGTTTGAAAATGAATGAGCAATCCATTATTGAATTTCCACATTTAAGCTTTGTCCAAGATGAACATTATGAAATTGCTTTTCGACCTGAAAATGTCAAATTAGTTGCTGGAAATGAATCCTCTACTGAATATTTAAATTTAGCTGTAAATATTGTCAATACAGAGTTTTTAGGTGCAAAACGTCGTTTATTCTGCGTTGTGAAAAACCAAGATCAGGCAGATGACAATATGTTGCAAGTTGATGTGGATCATCAACATTTAGTGGTGGTACAAGATGAAATGTATCTGCAAGTACCGATTCGTGACTTACATGTGTTTGATTCACGAGGGCATGCGAGATGTTAAATCAATCTGCCGCAGATGCTTTATTAAATAGTCAAACTGCACATCGTTTTCGTTATTCATTGCGTTCAAGTGCGGTGTTGTTTGTCGCAGCAATTCTATTTACCTTGAGTTTGATTGTACCCTTAATCTTATTGATGCAAAGCGCATTTTTAAATGAACAGCATCAATTTGTCGGTTTGGATAACTTTACAGCTTATTTTTCCAATCCTGCCTTAATCTCATCGATTTTTAATTCGATGTGGATTGCTATTACAGCTATGTTGATTACAGTGAGCTTGGCAAGTGTGTATGCTTTTGCATTGATCAATTGCAATATTCGAGGCAAAGCTTTCTTTAAAACCGTGGCATTTTTACCAATTCTTGCACCTTCACTTTTGCCTTCATTGGCTTTGGTGTATTTGTTTGGTCAGCAAGGTGTTTTTAAGGGCATGATGGGCGAGGTGGAAATTTATGGTCCACTCGGCATTTTGATCAGTTATTGCTTTTGGCTATTTCCTGCCATGGTCATGTTGATGATGGGTGCATTTCGCCATATTGATCAACATTTGATTGAAGCTTCTCATGCTTTAGGAAAAAACACACTACAAACCCATTGGGCAGTGACTTTTCCTGCGATTCGTTATGGTTTAGTCAGTGCCTGTCTGGTGGCATTTACTTATGTCATTACCGATTTCGGGATTCCCAAAGTGATTGGTGGCTCATTCAATATGATGGCGTTGGATGTGTATAAGCAGATCATTGGTCAACAAAATATGAACATGGGTGCCGTCATTTCGATTTTGTTGCTCTGTCCTGCGGTGTTGGCATTCATTTTTGATCGATACCAAAGTCGTCATCAGGAACGCTATCAAAATTTTCAAATTCAGCCTTATCGTTTGCGTGCCAATCCTCGAATTGAAAAAGCATTAACTGTATTTTGTGGGGTGATTTCAGGCGGTATTTTACTGATTATTGTGACTGCGATTCTCGCATCATTCATTCGCTATTGGCCCTATGATTTGTCTATGACCTTAAATCATTATCGTTTTGAATATGTGGATGGTGGTGGTTGGTCAAGTTATTTTAACTCAATCAAATTGGCACTGTTCAGTACAGTTTTCGGTACGATAATAATTTTCATTATTGCCTTATTTAGTACCCGTTTTAAAGCACATCCTTTACTTAAAAACTATGTAAAAGTCTTGGTGTTATTGCCTTTGGCTGTGCCAGGCTTGGTATTGGGTATTGCTTATATCTTGTTCTTTAACGCACTGCAAAATCCTGTGTCTTTCATTTACGGTACGATGACGCTGTTGGTGATTTCAACCATTATTCATTATTACACTGTGCCACATTTGACCTTAACGCATGCGATTCAACAGATCCCGAATCAACTTGATCATGCTGCACAAAGTTTAGGATCTTCACATTGGACAATGTTTCGCAAAGTATATTTGCCTTTAACCTTTCCTGCACTGTGTGATGTGTTGGTGTATTTATTTGTCAATGCCATGACTACTGTTTCAGCTGCGATTTTCCTTTATTCACCTGATACCAATTTGGCATCGGTGGCTGTGCTGAATATGGATGATGCAGGTGATACCGTGGCAGCTGTGGCGATGAGTATTTTGATTCTACTCACCTCGTGTGCAGTCAAGTTGGTGCATTGGTTATTCACTCGAAAAATGATGGCGTCGGCACAACGTTGGCGTGAGCAAACACATTCATAATAAATTGATTTTTGAGTCAATCTTTTTAATTAACTAAACCATTTGAATTGAATGCTTTCTTTTAGGCGTTGGGGATTTTGCGTCCAAAAAAGGGAGACAAGGTGGAAAAGACAATGAATACAGCGCAATTTGATTTAATTATTGTTGGTGCAGGCATTTTAGGATTATCAGCTGCGATCCAAGCGGCAGAACAAGGCTTAAAGGTACAAGTCTTTGAAAAATATGCACAACCTATAGGTGCGACACGGCGTAACTTTGGCATGGTTGGAACTTCGACGCTAAGCCGTCCTGATGCGAAATGGCGTGAATATGCTTTGGCAACCCGTGAATTTTATCAACGGATTCAGGTACAAAACGATATTTCATTTCAACAGCGAAATGGCCTGTATCTCGCGAATACTGAACTTGAATGGCAAGTATTAAACGAGTTTGCTCAAGTTGCAGCTGATTATCAGATTCCTGTAAGTCTATTATCTAAGCAGCAACTGTTTGATCAATATGCTTATTTAAACCCTGAAACTGCGCTACGTGGCGGTATGGTGTTTCATGAAGATTATTCAGTTGAGCCACATTTGGTGGGACTGCGCTTGTTGAAATATGCCGAAAAACTTGGTGTACAAATTCATTGCAATGCTTCTGTGGTACTGACGCAATTTAACCAAGGCATGGCGTATATTCGCTTGGCATCAGGTCAAACATTTACCGCAAATAAAGTCATGATTTGTCATGGTGAAGAGACACAATTGTTGTATCCAGAGCTCTTACAACAAAAAGGTTTATTGCGTTGTACTTTACAAATGGCATTAACCAAACCGCTAAAAGTCAATCTCAAAGCTTCGATTTATTCTGGATTGTCGATTTCTCGTTATCCCGCTTTTGAGATTTGCCCTAGTCATCAAGATTTACGCAATGAATCGCAAATCGGTTTAGTTGAAAAATACGGTATTCATATACTGATTAAACAAAATGAATTCGGACAAATTATTTTGGGCGATAGCCATGAATATTATCCGATTGAAGACATACCTCAATTTAATCAACGTGAAGAAATTAACCAATTTATTTTGCAATATTGCAAAGAAAATATTGGCATAGAACTACCTGAAATTGAATCTCGTTGGAATGGTTACTATCTGACCCATCCCACGGAATTGGCATGTGTGATGGAAGCTGAAACCAATATTTTCCTTGTCAGTGCGATTGCAGGCAAAGGCATGACCACAGGTGCAGGATTTATGAAAGAAATGTTAGAAAATTATATTTTGTAATCTGGTTTAAACCAGATTTATTTATACTCTATGAAATTGAACAAAGGTTAGGCGAAATGAACGCACAAATTGAACTTGCAAACACAGTTGAAAACGATATTGAAAATAGATACTTACTGTTGACACCAGGACCATTGTCTACCTCGAAAAATGTGCGCCGTGTGATGCAACGTGATTGGTGTACTTGGGATAAAGAATATAACGCATTGGTTCAGGAAATCCGCAGTCGTTTGGTGGCATTGGCAACGACGAAACCTGAACATTATAGTGCTGTGTTGATGCAAGGCAGTGGGAGTTTCTCTGTAGAAGCAGTATTAGGTTCTGCGATTCCACAAGATGGCAAAATTTTAATTATCAATAACGGAGCATATGGCGCACGCATGGTGCAAATGGCTCGATGTTTGAAAATTGATGTGGTGGAATTACGCTACCCTGAAATGCAAATCCCTCAACTGGCTGATATCGAAAAAGCACTTCAAGATGACAATATTACTCATGTTGCATGTGTGCATTGCGAAACCACCACAGGATTATTAAATCCAATTCAAGCGATTGGACGCATTGTCAAAGCCAAAAACAAAGTATGGATTGTCGATGCGATGAGTTCTTTTGGTGGTGTACCAATGGACATTGCAGAGCTTGAAATTGATTTCTTGATTTCAAGTGCCAATAAATGCATCCAAGGTGTACCAGGTTTTGGTTTTATTTTGGCAAAACGTGAGCAATTACAAGCGTGCAAAGGCTTGGCTTGTTCAGTCAGTTTAGACCTATACGACCAATGGAACACCATGGAACAGCATAATGGTAAATGGCGTTTTACTTCGCCCACTCATGTGGTGAGTGCTTTTTATCAAGCGCTTTTAGAATTAGAACAAGAAGGCGGAGTAACCGCACGTTATAAACGTTATTTCAATAATCAACAACGTTTAGCCACAGGTATGCAAGCGCTTGGTTTTGGAATGGTCTTAGATCAAGACGCACCACAATCGCCAATAATCACGACATTTTTGTATCCAAATGAAGCCGATTTTAGTTTTCAATCCTTGTATGAAAACCTGAAACAAGCAGGGTTTGTAATCTATCCCGGCAAAGTCACCGACTTAAATTGCTTCCGTATCGGCAATATCGGAGAGATTTATTTAGATGATATTGAACGACTTTTAACAGCGATTGAGCACTATCGTAATTGATTGGAATTTACAGATGCTTTTCTTATGCCATTTATGGCTCAGGGAGAAGGTCAGGATGGGGGAGATTATAAATCCTCTCCCTAGCTCTCCTTTTAAAAGGAGCGGTGACTTCCATTAGAAATTAAATATTACGCAAAACTCAACTTACGCAAGACAGCTATTTTTAACTTTGAGAAATGAATAGGACAAATTTATGAACACTTCAACTTCAGCATTACAAGCCGTCGTTTTTGATTGGGCAGGTACAACAGTAGATTTTGGTTCACGTGCCCCAATTTTGGCATTTATGGCTTTATTTGCAGATAATAATGTTGAAATTTCGATTGAAGAAGCACGAGCACCAATGGGTTTGGAAAAACGCGATCACATTGCGGCAGTTTTGAAAATGCCACGTGTTGCAGATGCGTGGAAACAGGCACATGGTGCAGAAGTGACTTTAGGGGATATTAATCGTTTATATCAGGATTTTATTCCATACCAATTGAAGAGTATCCCAAACTGCTCAAAATTGATTCCGGGGGCATTAGAGGCATTTGCTGATATTCGTGCCCGTGGTGCAAAAATTGGCAGTAATACTGGTTATGCTTCGATGATGATTGGTCAATTGGTGCATGCTGCTGCTGAGCAAGGTTATGTGCCTGACTGTATTATTACAGCCAGCGATGTGAAATATGGTCGTCCATATCCTGAAATGTTATGGAAAAACTTAATCGAACTTGATGTCTTAGATATTAAAACTGTGGTGAAAGTAGATGACACAGTGGTCGGTATCGAAGAAGGTTTAAATGGTGGTTGTTGGACTGTGGGATTGGCCGTCAGTGGTAATGAAGTAGGGTTAAGCTTCGAAGAGTGGTCTGCACTTTCAGCTTCTGAACAAGCAAATTTAAAAGAAAAAGCATACATAAAAATGAATGCTTCAGGCGCACATTATGTAATTGATAGTGTAGCTGACTTACCTGCGGTATTGGATGCGATTGAACAGCGTTTAGCAAATGGTGAAAAGCCTTAATAGATGACGAATACCAGTCGTTATGACTGGTATTTTTTTAGAACTGCAATAGGAAATCTTTTTTGTTGATTCCTTCATGCTGTTTGAAAATATTTTAATCAGCTTGAAAGTATGTTTGATTATTTGTCGTGAACAAAACTAAGATTCAAATCGATTTAATTAGAAGATGAGTGAGGTTTTCCAAGAAAATTTTTATAAAGCCGATGTTGCCTAATAGCTTAAATTCAATGATTTTATCATGGTAATACTCCCATAAAATAATTGAATTCTAAATAGAAAATCGAATAATGCTGTTTAGGTGATTTTTTATGAAAACATATCAATATTCAGACAGCTTAATCATGAGTATTTTAAAACAAGCTGAATCAGGAACACCTGTGCCTAACGTATGTCGAGAATATGGGATGAGTTCAGCTACATTTTACAAGTGGAAAGCGAAATATGCAGCTATGGATATATTAATCATGACACGACTTCAAGAATTAGCAGCTGAAAATGCACGTCTGAAGCGTATGTATGCTGACGAGCTCCTTAAAGCAGATATTCTTCAGGATGCACTGTTAAAGAAGTTATAAAGCCTGCACAACGTAAATCTCTTGCTCAGCGAGCCTTTGAACTATTTAAGATTTCAGTGAGCAAAACCTGCTTCATATTTCAACTTAGTCCGACCTGCTATCACCGAACAAAATAAGATTATTGCTAACTGACTGCTGAAGCTCAATGCAATTCAATTTTTATAAAAGCTTATTAAAAAATTACAGTCGCTTATAAGTTTCTGCTCAATGTTACCGCTATTCATTGGACTAAGAAGTTAGAAGAAAGTATGCAGAGGTGCACATTTTAGTCTATTCATCATTATAAAATAATTGTGTCTAGATTGATTCTAATTAGGATAAATCTATTTAATTCAGTCTTTTATTGAAAAAATTATCAAAAAAATCTGAGTTGAAGCTTTTATTTTGCGTGATTTGAATTTTTTTACTGTGTGAAAGAAATTAAGAGTTGTTAAGCTGAAGTAATTTTTTATTATTGAATGTAAGTAATAATCATTATCATTTATATTTGAAATTAAGCGTGGATATTCTTTGTAGCTACTTATCCCTCCACAGAGTAAACATGATGAGATCAATCACAAATAAAATTGCTTTACAGCATTTGATGAACTCATATCTACAAGAAACAGGTCATGGTCAATTTCTATCTCCAGCAGAACAATCCACAGATTTG
>WNDP01000289.1 GCA_009912575.1 Acinetobacter bereziniae | reverse complement strand
AAGTACATTTTCTTGAATTTGACTGATCGATGCAGCAGTGACAACTTGAGTGGTGTCTACCCACCAACGAACTGTTAAATTGACTGAGAAATCAGCTAAAGCAGTTACGTTTACAGTAAAGCCCGGTTGGCTCAGGATACGTTGGTCTTTATCCAGCAATTTAAGAATAATATCTTTGGCTTTTTGTACATCATCTTCATAGCCAATACCGACCACAAATTCACAGCGACGACGCTGATAAGCCGTATTGACTGTAACTGCGCTGGTATAAACTGTCGCATTGGGAATCACAATACGGCGACCATCTGGTGAACGTAAGAAGGTTGCACGGATTTGAATATCTTCAACCGTACCTTCCATGTTATTCACGATGATGTCATCACCAATTTTGAACGGTTCACCTAAAAGAATTAAAATTCCTGAAAGTAAATTCTGGAAAATATCTTTAAAGGCAAAACCAATCGCAACCGAACCAATCCCCAATGCACTCATTAATTGACCTGGCGTGAAACCTGGGATTGCAATGACCATGGCAATTAAGAAACCAAAAAAGATAATCGCTGTACTGCCCACACGGTTGAGGACTAAAACTAAATTTTGGCGTGTGTAAGTGCGATTTTCGAGAGTCCTACGGACAAAGTATTTGAAAAGCTTAGACAATAACCAAAAAAGAGTGATCACAATCAATGCGATACATAAATAAGGCATGCGCTCCCAAAAACCATCGACAAATTTGTCAATAGTTGAGTAGGCATCTTTATATTTTTCAGTATGTTGAATTACCGTCTGTGCAGTTTTTTCACCCGCAGAACTAATCAATTGAGTCGTGTCTTGCGCAACGGTACTCAATGCTTTTGCTTCTTCAGCCACAATGATGTCCAATAAAATAATTGGCATATTTTGCCTGAAATTTTAAAGAAGTTAAGCTTTGATTACAGTTTTTCGTAGAACAGAAAAATAAAATAATATTTATCAGATTTTTTGGTAGCGTTGACGCAGATATGTGAAAAAACAATACGCTTTAAAAATATTCAGTTCCCTTTTGAATGACGGTATTAGGGCTGTCAATTTCTCCTGCTCCCATCAAAAAGGACACGACACTGGTTGATGCAAATAATCCAATCACAAAAGTGATGATCATCAGCCAAGCGAGCAATTTTTCGATAAAAGCAGAAGGACGAGGATGGCCGAAACGATTGGCTCTATTGCAACCACGTGCAAAGAGCAAATAAAACGCCATAAAAATCTGCACAATGGGAATTAAACATAGCAAAATCCACCAGCCTGACTTATTACGATCGTGGAGTCGACGAATCATCACAACCAACATGGAATATAAATATGCACAACTCAATAAGATATAACTCATTTGACCGAGTGCAGAAAGAGAATGGATGGCTTGTTGGCTGAAATACATTGAATTTAAATTCAGGATTCCAAACATCACACTGAAACACAGGACAGCAAAAGTAAAAATGAGCTGTGAAAATCCGAACCACGCAATATAACTCAAGCGATTAAAACGACCATGAATCGACAATGGGTGGTCAGCTTGGGGAGCAGCCTGTTTTGAGAAAAATGATGAAGATTCTTGTGTTTGCATGATGATTGTGTCCAGTTGAAGGAATTCAGTAAGGAAATGTTTTTTTCTGAAAAAATCCATATGCACTTATCACCACAAATTATAAGATCAAAAAAACGACATAGATATTGAAAATTCGAATATTTTGGCAAATGACTTAACATTTTCCGATGGATAAAGTGACCTCCGTGTCTACGACCAAAGCACAATTGTTAATCAAAATGCGCTATCGTAATACTGAACACATGCAGCAAATAAAATCAATAACGTAGGCATACATCTCGTGATGAGGTGGCAGATCAAGGAAGCAGAATATGAATGAAATATATCCAGTTCCAGAACAATTTGTAAAAACCGCAAGAACCAATGAGCAAGAATATTTTGACCGTTACCAACAGTCAATTGAGCATCCAGATGAGTTTTGGGCAGAGGCAGCAAAAAAACTGGATTGGATTAAACCATTTACTCAAGTTAAAAACACCAGTTTTGACAAAGATCAGTTTAAGATTGAATGGTTTGCAGATGGTGAATTGAATGTCAGTGCCAATTGCTTAGATCGTCACCTTAAAGAGCATCCACTTAAGCCTGCAATCATTTGGGAAGGGGACCACCCATCACGCCATAAAATCATTTCGTTTGAAGAGCTGCATGATGAAGTTTGTCGTTTTGCCAATGTATTGAAGAAGAATGGAATCACCAAGGGTGATCGTGTCATCTTGTATATGCCGATGATTCCCGAAGCTGCAATCGCAATGCTGGCTTGTACTCGAATAGGGGCAGTGCATTGTGTGGTTTTTGGGGGGTTCTCGCCTGACTCTTTAGCCAGCCGTATTGATGATAGTCAAGCCAAATTAGTGATTACTGCTGATCAGGGGATGCGTGGTGGGAAAACCATTCCACTAAAAGAAAATGTAGATGCTGCATTGACTTTTGCGGGGACCAGTTCTGTTGAAAAAATGATTGTCGTCCATCGTACTGGACACCCTATTCAGATGAAAGAGGGTCGTGATTTGTGGTATCACATGGAAATCATGACGGTGACAGACATCTGCCCACCAGAAGCCATGAATGCTGAAGATCCTTTATTTATCTTATATACCTCAGGTTCAACTGGAAAACCGAAAGGTGTTTTACATACGACCGGGGGTTACCTGACTTATGTAAATTCAACTTTTAGAGAAGTATTTGATATCAAACAGGATGATGTGTTCTGGTGTACTGCTGATGTTGGATGGATTACAGGTCATTCTTATGTACTTTATGGACCACTCTCTAATGGCACCACTACAGTAATGTCTGAGGGAATTCCACAATATCCAACTTGGGCACGTACTGGACATATAGTCGATAAGCATAATATTACGATTCTCTATACCGCACCGACAGCAATTCGCGCCATGATGCGTGAAGGCGATGCATTTGTTCGTGAGAGTGACCGTAGTAGCTTGCGTTTATTGGGCTCGGTGGGTGAACCGATTAATCCTGAAGCATGGAATTGGTACTATACCGTGGTGGGGGAAAGTCGTTGTCCAATTGTTGATACATGGTGGCAAACAGAAACAGGTGGAATTTTAATTTCACCATTGCCAGGTGCAACGGCATTGAAACCTGGTTCTGCAACACGTCCTTTATTTGGAATACAACCTGCGCTGGTTGATGCAGAAGGTCAGGAGTTACAGGGCGAAGCTGAAGGTAATTTGATTATCAAAGACTCTTGGCCGGGACAAATGCGCACTATCTGGGGAGATCCTGAACGATTTATTGAAGCTTATTTCTCAACCTATCCTGGCAGTTATTTCACAGGTGATGGGGCACGACGAGATAAAGATGGTTATTACTGGATTACTGGGCGTGTGGATGATGTATTGAATGTTTCAGGTCATCGTTTAGGTACGGCTGAAATTGAAAGTGCATTGGTGGCACATGAAAAAGTCGCAGAATCTGCTGTAGTCGGTATGCCTCATGAGATCAAGGGGCAAGGAATTGCAGCTTATGTCACCTTACAAGCGGGTGAGGCCGAAACAGAAGAATTGCGTAAAGAACTGGTCAATTGGGTTCGTAAAGTATTGGGACCTGTTGCAACACCAGATGCCATTTATTGGGCTCCTGCTTTACCGAAGACTCGTTCAGGTAAGATTATGCGCCGGATTCTAAGAAAAATTGCTGCCAATGAATTAGACAGTTTAGGCGATACCTCGACTTTGGCTGATCCAAGTGTAGTAGATCAATTGATTGCAGAAGTGAAGGCAAATACCTAATGGGGTTTGACTAAAGTCGACTACCGCTGGCTAAATGCTGGCGGTATTTTTTTAAGCATTATTTGCAATGAATAGAATAAGTAACGCAAGCATTGTGATAAGGTCATCTTGCTTGATCTGCTAAGCTCGTTAGATTAGATACAAGAGTTAAAATGATGAATGCACCACAATCGACTTTGAGTTCCTCTGCTTTAACTGTTGCCAAAGAACTGGCAAAGCAATTTGCACAAACGGCAGCTGAGCGAGACAAAGCAGGAGG
>WNDP01000288.1 GCA_009912575.1 Acinetobacter bereziniae | reverse complement strand
ATTCTTGATAATTGTGTCGCTGTTGTTTGTTCAGTTGAACAAATCAAATAGTCGGTATAGAGGTCTAGCAAGTCTTTATTCATGCCATGAATTATAAAGATTTTTAGAGCTAGTGCGTAACATCAGTTATTAAAAAATTAATCAAGAATTGCTTGAAAGCCAACCTTTGTTCTTTGGGTTAAAATCACCGTTTGACCTTGCAAAAATATTTGCTCAGTTTCAGGTTCTACTAAAACATAATGCGTTTGACCAAATTGATCGATTACTTTGGCTTGAGCAGGGGAGTTTTGTTTTGCTTCACCTAAAATAATCTGTGCAGTCCGCCCAATCAACTCATCACTATAAATGGCAGTTGTTTCATCTTTGGGTAAAATTTTAGAGATGAGCGCTGCACAGGTGCGAACGATGGGCATACATAAAATAAGGCTTGCAGGTGCAATCACCCAAATCGAAAAATAATGTTCCGTGAAGTGATAAAAAATTGTTTGAACAATAAAGCCGAATAGGGCGTAGACCGTTAGAAAAATAATTAACCAAACTAAAACTGGGATTCGTCCTAAATAAAGCCAATCCAACAATTGTACAAAAAAGCCATGTTCGGTATGTAGTTCGAGATCTGGATGATGCGTATCCAAAAGTTGATCTGGAATAAATTGATCTAAAAAACCCTGACTGCTTGAACCAATAATGAGTAGTAAACACTCCACCAGCCCCAACAACATGAGGCAAAGACTGACGCTGAAAAGCAAATTAGATGAATGTGTAAATAATTCCCACATGTTGTTTTACTCGAAATTATTGTTGAACATTTTTATCAATCATATTTTAAATTTGAACTAATCGTATTGTTATCATCAATTAATTCTATTAAGAAGTAAAGTTTATCGGTTTTGTCGAAAAAATGCAACTTAAAATTTTATGTTTTTAATTAAAATCAATATCTTATTATTAATAATAGTTGAAAATTTACTTGAAAATGATTGCTTGCATTTTGTTCAATCATTCCTTATAACTGATTGAGTTAACAGCAGAGCAGACGGAACTGTAGACAAAAAAATACGCAATGATTGGGGTGATCATTGCGTAGAACAACGAATCTGCTTTCACAGTTCGGTTAAGGAGAAATGTTATGAACTTAGGGGAAAATTCATAACTTAAGTAGATAGTAGACGGTTCTGTCTGTTAATTCATTGGTATTCACGTAAACAAGTGTTAAATCTCGTAAATTGTTTTAAAAATGTGATTAGTATCAAAGTTTATTTTTGTTTTACTCTATGTTTT
Source organism: Acinetobacter bereziniae (assembly GCA_009912575.1). Taxonomy (GTDB): domain Bacteria; phylum Pseudomonadota; class Gammaproteobacteria; order Pseudomonadales; family Moraxellaceae; genus Acinetobacter; species Acinetobacter bereziniae_A. The sequence goes on along the minus strand of WNDP01000288.1, from coordinate 2,876 downwards.
TTATAAAAATATTTAAGGTTTAGTACACAAAAAGCGTATTTTGATATGCTCTTTTTATTTTTATCAAACGGTAAATGTTTGGCTTAAAAAAATGATATTTTGACTATTTTTTATAGCGTTAAAAAATAATCTGATTTTTCTATTTTTTTTGATTTCTCTTTTGTCATGGTTCAGCTTGGTGAATACTGTTATGGATTGGTAAGTTTAGATTAAGCAAGAGACATAAGTTCTGATGTTTGACGATCCAAAATTTTTGTAGACTTAAAAAACTTTTCTGCGTCATCATTTTTCTTGCAATTAAACGATTTTTTTTCATAATAAGCATTCATATATTTACGCATATTTTATCATGTCACCATTAGAAGTTTTTGCTGTTGTTATTAGTGTGATAGGGGTTGGATTAACCATTAAGCGTAATATGTGGTGCTGGCTATTTAATTTTTTTGCCTTTGTTTTATATGCTTATTTATTCTTTGAGTTTAAATTGTATGGTGAAACCATCTTACAATTATTTTTTATGTTGATGAATTTCTATGGTTTTTATCATTGGTTCAAAGGTAAACAACAAGATCAAGAAATCAGAATAGAACCAATTACAGTATCTACAGTTTTGATTCAAATGTTGATTGCTGCTATGGGTGGCCTCGTTTTTGGCTTATCGCTACATTATTTTACCGACGCAGCTTTGCCAATGCTCGACTCACAACTTGCAGCATTTAGTTTATTGGCAACCTATTGGACCAGTCGCAAACATATTGCAACTTGGATACTTTGGGTATTCGTTGATATCGTTTATGTTGCAATGTTCCTATATAAAGATTTATTTTTGACCGCTGGTTTATATGCCGCATTTGTTGCCATGGCCGGATTTGGATGGTGGCAATGGGAGCAAGTCAAAAAGAAACAGCAACACTATAAAACTGCTAAGCTTTAAAACAGACCAGTGATGATTATAGATTTTATTCAAATACAAAAGCATAAGTTTGACGAATTGGTCAATAAAATTGTCGCTGCACCGGAAATCTATCTTAACTTTGATTCAGTTTCTGATTTTTATAAATCCAAATGGTTAAATGAGTTTCCTCAAGGAACAACTTGGGTTGTATCGGGTTTAGATGATGGTGCAGAGCAATTTTGTATTCATATTGAATATAAAGATCATTTCTTATTTATTGATGTTCAAGACTCCATCCAAATGCGCTATGGTATTCGTCAATCCTCCAATCCTTAGATTAAAGTAGATGTTGTTCATCAAAATGCCAATACTGAATGTTGAAAGACGCTTGATGTTCAATGCTGAATTGGTGACTGACCAAAGCCTATGCTCTTACAGGTGGTCACTATAGATGTAGATAATCATCGGGAAATTAATTTTAAATGTCATCTTGGATTTTCGGTTTTTATTGTGAATATCGTCCTAGATGAAATGCTTGAATACTTACAAAACAATTAGAGGACAGGCTTGAGAGGATGGCAAAAATGTAATTTTAAATTTAAAAAAATAAATAAATACTTGTATGTAATTGTTTTTTAGTTGGTTGTTTTATTGGTTTTTTAAATAATAATTATGGTATTAGTGTAATATAGTTTAATTCTAATAAAATTGTTTTTAGATTTTAGTAATTTTTTGATAATTATAATACCTTAAATATATCAAATGTTTAAAAAATATTTTTTTTAGACCTTTTATTTATAAAGAAACTAAATATGTTTCATTAGAAGTTAATTTGATATTAAAATAATTAAAATTAAGGAATAACACTATTTTTTAAAACCACTTACATAGAATTTTCTAAGTGTTATATTTAAATCATCAACATGAAAAATAAAATAGAGAGTGATTCACTATTTTTACAGGTGAATGGTAATATGAAACAAAAAAATAGAGCAGCCTTACATTCCTCTAAAGAAAATCTGATTCACGATACCATGATCATGAATTGGAGTAATCTGAAAAAATGCAGTCTGGTCTTATTGTTAGGTGGTATCGATGTTTTTCTATGGATGATATGGTGGTATTTCAGCCAGCTGAATGCCGATATACAGCCATGGATCAATCAAGCATTTTACCCAACGTATATCAGAATGTTATCACTAGCTGTATTAGGCTTCGTTGCACTTATTTTTCTGATTCGATCTTTAAAAAAAATTACTTTTTTTGAAAAAATTATTCCTTATATCACTATTGCTTATTTTGGAACTATTTTTATTTATGGTGCTTATTGTATTGGTATTTTTAGTCCTGCTTCAATTGCTGGTTTTGTCAGCTTAATTACCGTTGGGCTGGTCTTATTTGAGCGTCGTGTGGTGTATTTAACAGTGGTTCCAATTAGCTGTTTTATGCTGATTGGTATTGTTTTGAGTCTTACAGGCCAAATTAGGTATGCGCCAATTTTTAGCGAAGAATTGCTCACAATGCAGCTTTACCGCAATGCATTTTGGGTATATTGCATGCTGTATTTTTATATTCCAATTTTCTTTGTAAGTTTAGTCTTGTTTGAAATTCTTCTTACGCAGTGGCGTAAACGAGAAAAAAAGATTGAACAGGTCAGCATTATTGACCCTTTAACAGGTATTTTTAATCGCCGTAAAATCAGTGAAAATATTGATCATTTAAAACAGCAGCAAAGTTCTTTTGCAATTGTATTATTAGATCTTGATTATTTTAAAGATATCAATGATCAATATGGGCATGATATTGGTGATATTGTGCTTAAACAAGTAGCCAATATTTTGACTGAAAATATTTACAACGACGATATCGTTGGGCGATTTGGTGGCGAGGAATTTATTATTCTTACCAGAGGTGGGCAGCTTGTTAAAGCTATGGATATTGCAGAACGATGTCGTAAAGCGATTGAAAAAGAAGTCATTGT
>WNDP01000287.1 GCA_009912575.1 Acinetobacter bereziniae | reverse complement strand
GATCTTGGCAATATTTAGGTAGTCTAGATAATTTTAATGATCCCTATACTCAGTTTATGTTTGAAAGTGCTGAAATGGTAAATCCTAATGAATCTTTTTATTCTGTGATTAGTCAAAAAAATGCATTACAACTAAATGATTTTATTTTAAACAGTATCCAAATTTCCCCAAACAATAAAAAGGATAAATAAAAATGGCTGACATTATTTCATCTGAGTAAAAAAAATATGGGCAATTCAAAAATGAAATTATTGAAAAGTATTGTTCTTTGTTTTTTTACCACCCTGTCTTTCAGCGCCTGTTCAAATATAGAACAACAAAAAGAAGGTATAAACATGATCGATTTTAAAAATCCTAATAAAGTCTGCTTTGGTCGAATTGAAATGACAGTACCCAAAGAGACTCAAGTGGAATATAGCAACTTTAATTATAACGGCAGTAATATTGAAGTTGATGAAAGTATAAAAACTTATGAGGCCTACCAAAAGCTGATTAACGATAAAATTCAATACTTAAAAAGTGAAGCGCATGAAACAGAAGGAACCTTGTTCAAAAGTGAAATCAAAGGACCTATTCAACAAGTCGGGCGCTCCGTTAGCCATATTATTATTTATAGAAGCTCAATGTATACGGTTTAAGCCTATGAAATATATGGTTATTTCTATATCAGACCGGGTAAATTATTGATTTTAAAAAGCGGTGCAAGTAATGATCTGTTAGATGAAGCAATAGCAGAAATACAGCATAATTTAAAAAGCATTAAAATACGATCCGCCCAAGGTGAAGAACAAGCTGGTTTGTGCTGGAAAGAGTTTTTTATCATCGATGATATGAGCAAAAATATTCCCTTTACTGGTGGATATTTGCATTTTAATTTTCCGAGTTATCCTCGAGTTCGAATCGATATTTCACATCGAATTCGTTTGACATCGGATATACCATTAATAGAATTAATGAAAAAAAGACAACAGGAATTACCAGACCTTGTAAAACTACAACTGAAAATTGAAAACTTAAGAGCGCATAAAAAAATCATCAATGATTTAGCAGGTGAAGAAGTACTCAATCATATTTCTGAACGTGCACGTTTTGAACGAGGATTTGAAGATGGATCTTGGCAATATTTAGGTAGTCTAGATAATTTTAATGATCCCTATACTCAGTTTATGTTTGAAAGTGCTGAAATGGTAAATCCTAATGAATCTTTTTATTCTGTGATTAGTCAAAAAAATGCATTGCAATTGTATGATTTTATTTTAAACAGTATCCAAATTTCCCCAAACAATAAAAAGGATAAATAAAAATGGCTGAAATTATATCGAAAACTCATTCTGCGACTAGCCCGAGTTCAAATCAATCGGGTACCTATGTTGAAGTGCCACTTCATGACACGATTCCGATTATATTTGTCCCCGGCATTATGGGATCAAATATTTTTAATAAGGCATTGGGTAAACCTGTATGGATGTTAGGAAATGGTGTAGGCATTGCCAGAACATTAATGCAACATATGAATAAAAGCCCAGCAATTTTACAAAGAGAATTAGATCCTTTAAATACTCGCGTAGATAATTCAGGCGATATTAAAGTGGATACCCGTTTAAAGTTAAATGAAAAGACATTAAGAGATCGTCATTGGGGCACCGTGCATTGGGATAGCTATGGCGGTTTTTTAACCTATTTGCAAATGGTATTAAACAATGTCGATTTAAAAGAGCAACCTATATATGGCATGGGCGGTGGTATAGGGGGTAGTTATCCCGCGATCCAGCAAATAAAATTGCAAGAATCTATTTATGAATGGAAAAGCCTTTTAAATAAAAAAGAAACAGATCATTGGCGTCCTCAGCAAACATTTACCGCTATCACCGAACAAGATATTGAACATTTAAAGGCATTTCATTTTCCTGTATATGCAATGGGATATAACTGGCTACAATCCAGTGAAGATGGCGCAAAAATAGTTTCCAACAAACTCGATGCTATCAAAAAATCATATGGTGCGCGTTTTCATAAATTTATAATCGTCACTCATTCTTTAGGCGGACTACTCACCCGTCGCCTCGCACAACTTCGTGGCGACCTTGCAGGTGTTGTACATGGAGTAATGCCTGCTGAAGGTGCGGCAGCAGCATATCGACGTATTGTTACTGGTTCAAAAGATGTCGGTGCCCTACCCGCTTATGTGCTAGGTAAAAACACAGAACATGTCACCGCTGTGTTAGCCAATGCACCTGGGGGTTTAGAGCTTCTACCGAGTAAGGCATACAATGCAGGCAAAGCTTGGTTATTTTTAAATGGTTCAGAATTAATCAATAGAAAACCTTCACAAGACAACGAAGTTGCCTTACCCGTGTCAGATCCCTATAAAGAAATTTATAAAGCTGATGGCGTGTGGTGGGAAATGGTTAAAGAGGAACTGATTGATCCTGCGAATATGATAAAAGGTAATAATCCAGATAAATCCGTAAAAAGTATCTATAACTTAAAAATTAATGATGTAAAAACTTTTCATGACAAAATAACAAATAGTTATCACCCTTGTACTTATAGTCATTATGGGCATGATTCAAAATTTTTCAGTTTTGGAACATTGAGATGGACACTTGATCAACCACTTAGAGGGTTAACTGCGAATCAAATAAAGACCTTACCGAGGGTTAGCGCTCAAGAAATTGAAGCACATAATCAGCAAGTTGCAAAAGATGCAATCTATATGGGACAAGGTGCGATGTACTATATAAAAGCAAATACCAAAGAAAATAATGGACTGAGATATATCAAATTAACCAACGGTAAATTTGGCACTTTTAAAATATCCGAAAAAAACGCAGATGGTGATGGAACAGTCTCTTGGCAATCTGGTCGAGCCCCTTTGAAACAGCCGGGAGTAAAGCAAGTCTTCCAAATGACAGGATTTGATCATCAAGGTTCCTTTAATAATATTCATGTTCGACGATCAGTACTTTACTCTATTGTTAGAATTATTAAGGACAATAATATCAACCCCAAATATAAATAAAACTTAGGTATAGCCATGCTATACCTTATATTCAAACTTTTTTGCTCCATTTAGATGGCTGGCAAAAATTTATCTTTTACCTGTTGTAAAACCATTATTATTAATAGAAAAATGAAAATCTACAATATTAAAATAGCGTAGCAAATGATTACAGCTAGCGATACTTTCCAAAAACTTTCCAGACTTGATTATCCGCCAAGGGATCAGCATAACTGTCATTGCGTTGCTTACGTAGTTTTTCACGAGCATCAACCAACTCAAAATCGTTCTCAGTACTTAAAATTAATCCATTGACATAAAATCGAGTTCTGGTGTACTCACTTTGCCCATGCTGAAAAATATAAGTACGCAAATCAATGAACTCACGATGTGCAACTAAGGCAGCCGTGTCATCACTGTTCAACCATTGCGCCATTTTGCTGATTTGACTTGGCTCAAATTGACCACACTTTTCAATCAATGCAGCAATACCACGAAAAGTTTTAGACTCTTTAGCACGAGTTTTGTTGATACGAATTCGGTCTACATGAGAGAAGAACAGGGGTAAGTTTAAATGGCTCGGTAAATGAATCGCATCTAAAACCTCATCTTCCATAAAGGGTTGGTAGAGTTCCTGTGCCCGTTCAATCAATCCAAGCCATTGTTTATAGTAATGCTCAACTTGTGTTTGTGTTGCATAATAAATTGGTAAACCTTCAACATGAGCAAGCTCTGTCGGTGGCCAAATATTTTGACGTAATAATGCAATGTCACTTTTTAAGCTTTGTACAGCAATCGCATCTTGCATTATCCACTCCTTGAGTATTTATTATGCTTAGGCTATTTTGAGTATGCTATAGTTATCTCAATGAAACAAGCCTGTGAATAGGAAAGCTTATGTCTGAAAATAATGATTTTTTTGAAGAAACAGAACCAACCGACTCAGACGAAAGTTTTTATGAGCGTGCTGATGAGTTTATTGCACTTGCCAATCAATTTGCGGATGCTGATCATCAAATTACTCACCTCACAGCAAATCCGGGCAATGTCAGCGCCTCTTTTATGTATGCTAATGCTCGCTATAGCGTTTGGCATGCAGCTTGCTCTTATCAAAATGCAACAGACTTTAAAGCTGATCGACAAGTGATCCTAGACTATTACACCGAACAAT
>WNDP01000286.1 GCA_009912575.1 Acinetobacter bereziniae | reverse complement strand
AAACTAAGATGCATTGCATCAAATTATTAGGCGATAAACTCAGTGCTAGGAACTTTCAAAGCCAAGTCAATGAGGTACATGCCCGTATAGCTATTTTAAATAAATTTACAGAATTAGGCCGACCTCATACTCAAGTTGTCACTTAAATTTGAGGCGCCTAGGAGAACTTTGCCTTTAAATCCTTTATGCAACAAAGCCTTTTTCAGTTATTCAACTTCTTAATGTTGTAACACTGAAATATCCGCAACGCTTGTAAATAAATCTCGCAATTGAGCTAGTAAGCGTAAGCGGTTTGCTTTTAACTCAGCATCATCCGCCATGACCATAACACCTTCAAAGAAAGCATCAATTGGTGCACGAAGAGCTGCTAACTTGGAAAGCGCAGTGGTGTAGTCTTTCGCATCTAAAAGCGGCTGAACAACAGGAAGAATATTTTGAATCTCGCTATAAAGCGCTTTCTCTGCATCTTCAACCAGTTTAGCTTCAACAATCTCACCTGTAGGTGCAGCTTCTTTTGCCAAGATATTGGCAACACGCTTATTGGCAGCAGCCAAAGCAGCAGCTTCTGGCAAGTCACGGAAATGATTTACTGCCGTCACACGTTTATCAAAATCAAGTGGAGATTTTGGAGAAAGTGCTTGAACAGCCTGAATCACATCAACCGCAACACCTTGGTCTTCGTACTTAGCACGGTAACGACCTTCAAGGAATGCCACAGCATCAGCTAACGTCTTTGCATGATCTTTCAATACATCGCCATAAGCAGCCAAAGCTAACTTGATGAGTTCTTCAATCGAAACATCAAGATTATTTTCAGTCACTAAACGCAAAATACCAATCGCAGAACGACGTAAAGCAAATGGATCTTTCGAGCCTGTTGGCGCTTGACCAATCCCGAAAATACCTGTGAGGGTATCTAAACGATCAGCAAGCGCAATGGTAGTACCTGTTTGAGTTTTTGGCAGAATATCACCTGCAAATTTAGGCAGATATTGCTCGCCTAAAGCTTCCGCAACTTCATCATTTTCGCCTTCAATGCGTGCATAGTAAGTACCTGCGATACCTTGTAGTTCAGGGAATTCACCCACCAACTCAGAAGTTAAGTCGCATTTAGCAAGTAGCGCCGCCTTTTCAGCATCCGCAGGATTTGCGCCTGTGATTGCAGATAATGCGACAGCCAATTTAGCAATACGCTCAGACTTATTCCAAAGTGTCCCTAACTGTGCTTGAAACACCATATTGGCTAATTTATCTTTACGTGATGCAAGTGGCTGCTTTTGATCTTGCAAGAAGAAGAATTCAGCATCTGACAAACGTGGACGTACAACTTTTTCATTCCCTTCAATAATTTGAGTTGGATCTTTAGACTCAATATTTGAAACAGTAATGAAATAAGGTTGTAGTTTATTGTCAGCGTTGACCAAACAGAAATATTTTTGGTTGTCTTGCATGGTCGTGATCAAAGCTTCTTGAGGAACAGCAAGGAAACGCTCTTCAAAACTTGCACGAAGCGCAACAGGCCATTCCACCAATGCTGTCACTTCATCACGAAGATCTGCAGGTACAATCGCAGTCGCATTCACTTCATCTGCCAAAGCTTTGACTTGTAGATCAATGATCGCTTGGCGCTCAGCAAAGTCAGCAACAACATAAGCTTGACGCAGAACATCTAAGTACGCATCTGGATTTGCTAATACAATAGCTTCTGGTGCATGAAAACGATGACCATAAGTCACATTGCCTGTTTTGTGATCTTGAATTGATGCATCAATTACAGCATTGTCTTTCAGCAATACTACCCATTTCACAGGGCGGACAAATTCGGTACGGCTTGCAGCAGAACGCATACGTTTAGCAATTGGCAGGTTATCCAATGCTGTTTGTAAAATCTGTGGAAGTAAAACGTCAAGGCTTTGACCTTTTACATCTTTTAGGTAGCAAACTTTTTCAACTTTACCAGCTTGGAAAGTGGATACTTGATCCGCTGTAATGCCTTGACCACGCATAAAGCCTTCCAAAGCTTTGGTTGGTTTGCCTTCAGCATCATAAGCCGCTTGAATAGCAGGGCCATCAAAACGTTTTTGGGTGTCTGCTTGAGCAGCATCCACATTGATGATTTTCAAAGCCAAACGACGTGGTGCAGCATAAGCTTCAATAGCTTCAAATGCCAAACCTGCTTCATTTAGCCCTTTTTCTGTTTCTGTTTTTAAGGCATCACGTAAAGTTTTTAGGCTTTTAGGTGGTAACTCTTCACAGCCAAGTTCGAATAAAACAGTATGTTTAGACATTATTTATTCTCCTCAGCTTTTGCTTCTGCTTCAACTTGCGCCTTTAACTGTGCCAATACTTCATCACGTAAATGTGGTTCAGCCATTGGGAATCCTAATTTTGCACGGGCAGCCACATAGCTTTGTGCAATAGAGCGAGCCAAAGTACGGACACGTAAGATATAACGTTGACGCTCAGTGACAGAAATAGCACCACGGGCATCAAGCAAGTTAAAACTGTGTGATGCTTTGATGACTTGTTCATATGCAGGAAGTGGAAGCTCAGCTTCCATTAAACGTGTTGCTTCAGCTTCATAAAAGTCGAACAACTCAAACATTTTTTCAACGTTGGCATATTCAAAGTTATAAGTCGATTGTTCAACTTCATTTTGATGGAAAACATCACCATACGTCACTGTACCGAACTGACCTTTGGTCCATACCAAATCGTAAACAGAATCTACGCCTTGTAGGTACATTGCCAAACGTTCAAGTCCATAGGTAATTTCACCAGTCACTGGATAACATTCAACACCACCTACTTGTTGGAAGTAGGTAAATTGAGTGACTTCCATCCCGTTTAACCACACTTCCCAACCTAAGCCCCAAGCACCCAGTGTTGGAGATTCCCAGTTGTCTTCAACAAAACGAATGTCATGAGTTAAAGTATCAATACCAATCGCTTTTAACGAGTCTAAGTAAAGCTGTTGAATATTGTCAGGGTTTGGCTTAAGTACAACTTGGAACTGATAATAGTGCTGTAAACGGTTTGGGTTTTCGCCATAACGCCCGTCTTTTGGACGACGTGATGGTTGAACATAGGCTGCGTTCCATGTTTCAGGACCAAGTGCGCGTAAGAATGTTGCAGTGTGGAATGTCCCTGCACCCATTTCCATATCGTAAGGCTGTAACACCACACAACCTTGTTCAGCCCAGTAGTTTTGTAAGGCAAGAATTAAGCCTTGGAATGTATCAATATGCGATATGGCGCGACTCATGCAGCATCCACTATAAGTATTAGAAAAAATTGGTTCTAAGTATAAGGATTTTGCGGAGGTGTGGCAAAGGTTAGTCTACAAATATTGACGCTCATCGCAGATCAGTTCAGGTGCATTTTTTAAGATTTTCTTTTGAGATCAAATTTTTTATTTGATTGGCCTCTTTTCTTATTTTCATTTCTTGAATATGTGCTTCAATTTCTGCATCTGGGGAGTCTGTATCGATGCTGGGTTCTGAGGTGGAATTCTCAGAAATTAAAATGAGACCATCTCTAAAAAAAGCCCAGTCTTTTTCAATAGGCGGGGTATTCTTTGCACTTGTTTTTGTTTTTAATAGACAGATTTTACCTTTCTTGATAAGTGTGAGTTCAAGTACACTTAAAGGGTTGTTTGCAATTTCAATCTGCTGAGTTTCTAAAATTACAGGTTCATTCGATGAAAGGCAGGCGCTAAGAAAAAGACAAGAAGTTAAAGTGATTATAAGGGGTGTTTTGTTCATCATTAATAATTAAAAAGTTAAATTATATGTTTGATATTAACATGGAAATTATAAATATTATGTATTTGATAGATTATGAGCTTAAATTCAAAAGTTGGCAAAGTTATGTTGAGTTGCCATTCGGCTTATCTTTTTTGATGGACGAATTCGAATTAGAACACTATTTTTCCCAACGGGTAACTTTTTTGAAAGGCTTTGATGCCATGAACCGTACCGGGTTTTTCGGAGAAATTTTTATTTAAGTTAGGCCACCTGACCTAACGGACTCATCTTATCATAGTACATTGCTTCAAATTCAAATGGTGATACATAACCTAGAGCACTATGTACACGCTTTTTATTGAACCAATCCACCCAGTTTAATGTCGCAAGTTGTACATCTACCAAACCTTGCCAATCTGCTTTTAGATATTCA
>WNDP01000285.1 GCA_009912575.1 Acinetobacter bereziniae | reverse complement strand
TGAACCCAAATCTAAACCTTTCGTTTAATGTTGATAACTTAACTAACCGTTATAACTTTGATCCCGGTACAGTGATTGGTATGCCAATTCCCGGGCGAACAATCAAAGTCGGATTTGAAGCAAAATTTTAGACTTGAATAATTTGTATCCTAGGCCTAGATGTATTTGTTAAAAAAAAGTTGTTTATGAACTATACCAAATCTCTTACATCTATAATTTACAGTCATAGAATCTAATCAAAGCTTGAAAAACGGATATTAGAACGAACTAAAAAAGACTGAATATGTTTTGTGTTATGCTCGTTTGTCCCCAGACGTATATTAGACTGGCAAACGAGTATTCATAAATTTTTATGTATTTTATAATTTTTTATAAATTATATTAATACATAAAAATTATCCACAATATTATCCAGAAGAAAAGTGGATAGATTTTAACCTCAAACCATTAAAAAATATATGGGATTGTTGGGGAAGTATGTTTTTTAACCAACCCAATAAGACATATCAATTTTAGATACGTTCATAAAGCGAAAATAAATTATGCTCAGTGAGTCGAATAGATATTGAACGTTCCTCCTGCTACGAGAAGAAAACTAAGGTTGATGAGCTTTTTGGACGAAATATAGCTTTAATAGTAGCTTATGAAATAAGTCTTTTAATGAAGTATAAATACTCTAATCAGTAGCTTAAATATATATCCTAAATTTATATAAATAACATTTTACCCATATATTTTATTACATCAAATATTTTTTTAACTATAATAATCTTTTTTTAAATAGTTATAGTGATGATATAACTTAAAAAAATGATCTTTTAATACCCAAGTATTATTTTTAACATATATTTCATTATTTATAATATTTGGAAGTTCTTCTCCATATAAATTGGTTAACTTGATGAAAAAACCATTCTTATCATAGTTAGCCCAAATATTACATTGAACCTTAGGGTCATCTTTATTATATAAGTTTAACATGATTTGATAATAAGTCATAGTTTATCCTTAAGATTTTCATAAAGAATATCCTTTATAAGATCATCATAAAATTGAAATGCATCATAGGCTCCTTTAAGAACTTTAATTTTTTCAATAAATTCGATTTCTATAGAATCTAACGATTTTTCAAATTTACTCCAAACAACATTTTCATTATCTTGATTCATCACTAAATTTATTGAATGATCTTGGTCATATAAACTGTTGTTGATTGAAAATTTACATAATCTTTTAGTTTTTACTGTTAAATCCTCTGTAACATAAATCCATCCTAAGGCTTCAAGAAAACTTAATTCTTCTGGGAGGTTGATTTTTTTAACAGGTATAATATTTAATTCTTTTAAATCAAGGGATATAGAGAAATATTCATCCCGTTCTTCTAAATCTATAATTAAATTTGATATATTTTCAATTCTATACAAATCTTTAATATTTTTTTGAAAATAGTATTGAATTAGTATAAATTTGCTATATTTTTCAATACTTTTAAGATTAGTTGTGTTGAGCATGTTTTTTTGTAATTCATTGCTTAGTTTTTTAGTTCTTTGCTTGAGAATATCTGATAATGGTCTATTTTTCTTTAATTTAATTCTGTTCATATCTACTCCAAAATTTCACCTTATTGAATTACAAACATATAGACAAAATTAACCTATAAAATTGCGAATTTTTGAAGAAATAAATGTAAGTAAAAATTTTTTTTATCATTTTTATTCATTTTATTTGTCTTATTTTATTAAGTTTAATATTTTATAAGTCTATGAATACATTTAGAGAGTTCGAAAATATCAATTTGTCTGAAAAATTATTTGATAAAACAGAATCTTACGCGTATTGGTTATCAAGGTATATTGCTACAGAAGTAAGTATTGATTTAAATGATTCAATCAAAAGATTCGCTTTAGCCAATTATTTTCTTAGTAATGATATTATCTTTATTAATAAAGCGGGATGCTTATATAAAAACCTCGTCCCAGATATTACAATATATAATGAAAATTTAAGTTATTTCAATGATTTATTTGGAATGAATAAGAATTACATCAAATGTACCCCGTATGATTATATTATATCTAAAAATGAGTCTATTGGTTGGTTATATATATTTAAACAGAATTTTTCACTAAGTCTGTTGCAATAACTGAGGTTTCTTTTAATAACATAGAGTACAAATCAATACTCTTTGGGTCATAAGTAACTCTTTTCAGAAATGGGTAAGAAACATTACTACTCTTCTTTTCGACAATATTGTCAAAATTCCTAAATTTATAATTCACATACCCATTATCTACAGCTAATTTTATAAGGTCTTTAGTTTTTTGATTTAACTCTAAAAACTTGGATTTTTCGGCAGTTAATGTTCTACAGTAAGTTCTGATATTACTTTCTTCCATTTCACCAAAAATTTCTTTTTCTAGAGATGTACTCTTTTGCTTTGGAGACTCACTATAATTTTGGAATATCAACTCTAAGTGTGTTAATTGAGGAGTCTGAATAATTTTTTCAGAAGAATTGTTTTCAGGAACTAATGTTACATCAATACGATTGAATACAGATTTTAGACGATCTGTATCAAGTAGTTTTTCAAAGAAAACTTTAAGAACGCTTTCACTAATTTTATTGTTTCCATTTTTTATTTCACAAATAATTTTTTGTTGTAATGGGTAAAAAACAAATCTAAAAAATCGTACATTAGCTTTTAAATTCTCAGGAATATATTTACTTTCAATATTTTCATTAGTATTTCTTGTTTCTTTTTCTGTGTTATACCAATCACTTGGTAAGCTATTACGCTTAAAAATCGTTCCAACAAAGCCATTTAACGGTTTATCATCATTAATTGGTTTTAAAGTCCAGATGTGTAAGTAATTATCACGGATGAGAGGGATTTCTCTGTTATTTGTCTGTAAACCGTTAAATAGTTCAACGTATGTATCAGCGGACACGTTTTCTCTAAAAATTTTTACATCTAAAGCCGTGTACGTTACAGTCTGTTGTTTACTCATATAAAAAATTACCTCTCTTTTGATTTAGGTTAATACAAATATTCATAGCATTTTTAGTAAATAATTGTCGAATTCGACAATTATTTATTGTCAGATATGTTGTATCATTTGTTGTCGAAATCGTCAAGTTTAAATTTCTAAATAGAATTTTTTTATAGATAAATAGAGATATAATAGGTAAAATACGTTTATGAATATGATATCTAATGAAACCTATGTGTTTCCTCAACGCTTAAAAGAGATCCGTGAGTTGCGTAAACTTACACAGGCTCAATTGGCTGAAAAATCTAAAATTCCATCTACCTCAATTTCTCATTTAGAATCAGGGTCAAGGAAGCCATCATTTGATAATTTAAGAAAATTAGGAATAGCTTTGGATGTATCAACAGATTATTTATTAGGGAGAGTTGATAATCTGGAAGAAACCCATACAGATACGTTATTTAGAGATATTCAAAATTTAACAGATAGTGACAGAGAAACTATTCGGAAACTTGCAGAGGCATTGAGAAATAAATAAAATATTTATTTCTCAAAAACTTAATATCAATAATGCCTAATAATTCTAAAATTTTTATCGAAAAGGAAGTTTCTCAAATCAGAGAAGATTATGGTTATATAGATCATGAAATAGACTTATTCGATTTTGGAAAACAATTAGGCATTAAAATTCAGACTCAAACAACCGTAAGTCATGGTATATCTGGAGCACTTATCCGAGAAGGAAATGACTTTTTTATTTATTATTCTTCTTATATCAATAATTTACCTTATCAACGGTTCAGTATTGCCCATGAGCTAGGTCATTATTTTTTGCCTGAACATCCAGATAATGTATTTAATAATCAAGGTATACACTTTTCAAGTGCTGGAACAATTAGCACAAAAGATCGTTTTGAAACTGAAGCTGATTACTTTGCTACATGTTTGTTAATGCCTAAAAGAAATTTTGAAAAAGAAATATATAAATATAATGATGGTTTTGATGTGATCAGAAATTTGGCTTTAATTTTTAATACTTCATTAATATCCACAGCTATTCGATATATAGAATTAACAGACTCGCCTGCAATGTTAGTTATAAGCGGCTTTGTTGCATAAAGGATTTAAAGGCAAAGTTCTCCTAGGCGCCTCAAATTTAAGTGACAACTTGAGTATGAGGTCGGCCTAATTCTGTAAATTTATTTAAAATAGCTATACGGGCATGTACCTCATTGACTTGGCTTTGAAAGTTCCTAGCACTGAGTTTATCGCCTAATAATTTGATGCAATGCATCTTAGTTTCGACCAAACTTCGGTGATGATAGCCTGACCATTTTTTCCATAG
>WNDP01000284.1 GCA_009912575.1 Acinetobacter bereziniae | reverse complement strand
TCGACCATGTTTGCCTTTGGGGGGAGCGTACCATTGGGTTTTTGGATCAAACCAAATTGTTAAATTACCACGATTGATCAAAGCACGATTGTAGGATGACCAATTTGTTGTACGATAAATTTTAGGTGTGTAGGCTTATTCATCTGAGAATTATATTGCTGAATAAGCCTTAAGAGGTAGGTTTATGCAACAAAGCCGCTTTAAATTAAAATAAACATCTCGTTGAGATTACATAATTTTATGATGTGTATGTGTTTCAAACTATATCGCACTCATTACTATAAATTAAAAAAATATGGGAATTACTGAAAAGGTTGTCTTTGCGTGATTATCAAATAGGTGTTTTAATTAATATTGATCAATTGACATTATTAATGTAATGGCTATTATTTAAAAATCAGAGCTATGCAAAGTTTAGAAATGGCTATATCAGCAAAAAAATTAAGACATTCTCTTAAACTTACCAAATAGGGGTTTAAACTAACTGATTCAAGCTAAATATCCTCTATTAAGCCGATTTCATATTGACCTTTTGGTATGAGTTTCAAGTAATGTGTATGATAATTCCATGCAGATTGTTTATGGCAAATACTGATCAAAGTTGCTCCACTTTGTAGTAGCATTTCGTAGAGTTGTTGCTCAGTTTTTTGATCAACTGCACTAGTTGCTTCATCAAGAAAAACATATTTTGACTGATGAATAAGAATTCTAGCAAAACCTAACCGTTGTTGTTCTCCTAGAGATAAAATTCTACCCCAATTATTATAGGTATTAAAATCCCCCTGTTTTTGAGTCAAGTCGCCTAATTGTACTTGCTCCAGAATTTTTTGAAGCTGGTCATCACTTAAATCAGTATTTACTTTAGGATAGATAATTTGTGAACGTAGAGTTCCTTCCGTGACGTAAGGACGTTGCGGTAAAAATACATAATCTTCCTCAGGGATGCGGTATACTGTACCTGTGCCATTATTCCATAAACCAGCTAAAACTCGTAGCAAAGAACTTTTACCAATACCGGTTTGTCCAATGATAACGTAATGATGATGAGGGTAAATTTCAAGATTTAAGTCATTAACAAGGGGTAAATCACCTTTTGGAGTTTTAATACTTATATTTTCTAATTTTATAATTTTACTTGGAATAATTTTAAAATTTTGCTGAGAGTTTTTTATAGAAGACATTATTTTAATGCTGTTAAACTTTTCAATAATTTCAGCTAGACGAACAGCATTCGGAGCAAGAGCACTTAAAGAAGCAATGAGTTGTGATAATATACTAAATGCTCCGAATACAAGTGCTGTTGCAGCAATTCCTTGTCCCAACGTGCCAAAAGTAATTTTTCCATTAAAATATAAAGGTGTAAGCAAAATAACAGGTATGATAAAAATTCCTTGGTTAAGCAGGGAAACTAAACAACTTAATTTATTTTTATAAACTGAAATTATCCAGTTATTTTTTATAGCAAGTCGTAAGGAGCTAAATATATGTTGTTTTTCACTCTGTTCACCTCTATAAAAAGCAATATTTTCAGCATTTTCACGTATATATAATAAACTTGAACGCAAGTCTGCTTCACTTTTGGTAACCAAAAATGCTTGACGAATTAAAGGTCTATAAATATAAAATGAAATAAATATGTGAAAAACTGCATATACAATAGTTATATATGCAAGTTGCGGGTGAATATAATATAGAATACTAAACTGAATGGTCACACCACTAAAAAAATATGTAATACTGCTGACCCACGATGATAATATTTGAATTAATGGCTTGGTCTCAGATTGTATTCGTTGATCTGGGTTGTCAATTTCATCATTAAAACCTATTTCATAATAAGTTCTATTGCTTAAGTAGGTTTCTGTCATATATTCAGTTAACCATTTTTGCCAAAAATAATTTAGAAAATTTTCAATAAATCCTGAGAATAGGCTAAATAATGAGACTGTAATTTTTAAAATAAAAACAAAAGGTAGCAGTAACCAATATTTATTTTGTTCAAGATTTATGAGCGCATTGGTCATATCTGCAACTTTAAATGATATATATCCTGATATAAGGCTTAAAATGAGTGCACTCAGATTGATGAAAGCCATAATTAGCCAGAACTTCCATGCTGTTTTACGAAACCAGAAAGGCTTGACTACGATCCATAGGCGTTTGAAGAATAGATTGTCAAGTTTAAAATCTTTTTCATTTAATTTGGTTTCAAGTTCAGGTTCAATATGTTCGTTCACAACTTGACTCTTATTATGGCTTATTGGAAAGTTTTCTGATATGGGGAGGGACTGTTGCATCAATCTCTTAATCTGCCATGCGCCTTGTGGTAATAATTCTAATTTTTCTTGGTGAAACTGAATTAATGATTTTCGATGACTGATACTAATTAAGGTAATCCCTGCATCAATCAATTGTTGATATACTTTCGCCTCAATAAGTTCATCTAAGGCACTACTTGCTTCATCTAAAAAAGCATATTTGGGATGATTTACAAGTAAACGTGCCATACTTAAACATTGCTGCTGCCCTAAAGATAATTCATGACGCCAATTTTGAACGACATCTAGAGATTTATAACGATCAAGTAAAACTGATAAATTTACTCTATGTAGAATATCAATCATTTGTTCATTCGTTAAAGTTGTTTCAGTCGCAGGATAAATTAATTGCGACCACAGGGAACCTTGAGTCATATATGGTCGTTGCGGTACAAATAATAACTGTTCAATTGGCGGTAGCCCGACTTGTCCTTGTCCCTTGTTCCATAGACCAGCCATAACTCGCATGAGTGAGCTTTTACCAACTCCAGTTCGCCCCATAATGATGAGATTTTGTCCTGATTTAATTGTTATACTGAGATTCTTTACTAACTGTTGTTCTGCATTAGGCGTATTTAAATTTAAATTGTGTAATTCAATATCTTCACTACTGAAGAACTGGATAATTTCTTGAGGGTTTTGAGCTGCATGCGCAAGTTTCATCTTCTCAACTTTTTCTTGTATTTCTGCAATACGGACAGCTTTTGGCGCAGCATCAGCTATCATTGGAATAAAGTCGATAAGAATTTTAATATTCATTACTAACATAGTTGCAGACATAGAAGCTTGACCAATTGTTCCGTAAGTAATTTCATGGGAAAAAAACAAAGGAACGAGTAAAAGAGCAACTAAAATTTCTGGGAGTAAATCCAAAAAACTTTGGATAACACTTACTTTCGTTGTAAAAAATAAAATAGACTTATTACGCTGGAATACTTTTAATATTCTATAACTAATATTTTCAAGAGCTGCATGTTCTCCACGATAGAATGCAATTGTCTCTGAGTTTTCGCGGACATGGGAGAGTGAACTTCTTAAATTCGCCTCGGCAACAATGAGTAACCAGTTTTTTTTAATTAAAGGTATGGCAAAATAATATGTGACTAAGCCCACAATAGTTAAATATAATGCTTGCATCCAGAGATAGGTAATTGAAATACTGATTAATATAGCAATATGTATCCCAATACCTAATGTCATTGACACCAATGTTCTTGGCATATTTGTTAGCATTTCGCATACAGGGCCAACTTGCTCTTGAATCCGCTGATCTGGATTATCAATATCTTGTTTATACAAAATGTCATAATAAGCACGATTTTCTAGATATTTGTGTGTTAGATGTTGAGTTAGCCATTCACGCCATTGCAACGAAATTTTATTAATTAATAAACTAACAATGAATGTGCCAACTAAGTATGTACCGATTTCGAATAATGTATATTTAAAAAATAGTAGCCAATAACTTTCTTTTTTATTTAGCTGGGCATTGGTAACCTCAGCAGTTAAATAAGATAGATAACCCGAGAAGAAACTTAAACCTATGGTTAGGCTGATCATAATGATCAAAAGTAACCAGCTCAAACGAGCATCTTTTCGCCACCAAAATGGTTTTATAAGATTAAAAAATCTAAGAAATAAAAATTTATTAATTTTAAAATTATTTTCATTGATATGTTCGAATTGTTGAGACATTGATCCTAATCCAATCATTAAAATAAAAAATGTTAACGTGTTAAGTAATTATTTAATAAACGTTGCTAAGAGTAGAAAGCCTCATATTTTGATTTGGAATTTATTTTAGTTTTTGTTTTGATTAAAAAATTTTTTAATTTTGGTAGGCTTTGTTGCATAAAGGATTTAAAGGTAAAGTCTCCTAGGCGCCTCAAATTTAAGTGACAACTTGAGTATGAGGTCGGCCTAATTCTGTAAATTTATTTAAAATAGCTATACGGGCATGTACCTCATTGACTTGGCTTTGAAAGTTCCTAGCACTGAGTTTATCGCCTAATAATTTGATGCAATGCATCTTAGTTT
>WNDP01000283.1 GCA_009912575.1 Acinetobacter bereziniae | reverse complement strand
AAACTAAGATGCATTGCATCAAATTATTAGGCGATAAACTCAGTGCTAGGAACTTTCAAAGCCAAGTCAATGAGGTACATGCCCGTATAGCTATTTTAAATAAATTTACAGAATTAGGCCGACCTCATACTCAAGTTGTCACTTAAATTTGAGGCGCCTAGGAGAACTTTGCCTTTAAATCCTTTATGCAACAAAGCCACGTTTAAATATTGGTATTGCAATAATTTTGCTGATTTGTGGATGGATGAAGTTTTTAAGTCAGCTTCCCGAATCTCATGGATCAAGGCTTGCTCCTGAAATTCGGAAAGTTGAGTTTGCATTTTTTGCTCAAGTTCAGACATGCGTTGCATTTCTTGTTGAATCTGTTCTCGCAATTCAGATAGCCGTAACTCACGGTCAATATCATTTTGGGTATTTTTCACAAAATACAGAATTTTGGCATACCACTTTCCAGCAAACTGAGCGGCTTCAGGGAGCTTTTCAGGTCCAAGTACCAGTAACGCGATGATGCCAAATACAAAAAGTTCAGACAGTCCGACATTGAGCATTTACAGTATCCTCAATTTAGCTTTTAAAACTGGTCTCAGATGATTTTTTGACTTCATCGTGATCAATGGTTTTGGGTTCACTGAGCGCGTTTTCTTCATCACGCATTGATTTTTTAAAGTCTTTTACAGCGCCACCTACATCTTTACCGATATTTTTTAGTTTGGATGTACCAAATAAGAGAATGACAACAATTGCAAAAATGATCACATGCCAAATAGATAAACCTGCCATAGTATTCGTCCTTTTTTTCCTTGAGAATGGATAAATCATGTTATCCATTGAATCCTTTATTCAGTTTTTTTCACGCGTTAATAGATATTGTTCATATATGAAATTGATCCGTGCTATGTGTTGTTCTAGAATTACAGACCTCCTTTATATTGTGTAGATTTAATTCATAATACCTGATATTCAAATAGATATCTGGCTTTTCAACTTTTGAATAAAATTGAGTTCATTTTAAAAGTGCATCCGATTTATGTTCAATTTATCCTCAAATGATCAATACACGTTTCATCTATACATCCGCTTTAAATCAGATTCTTTTCAGATCATCATTAAATACAGGTATAGCCAGCATCAGCAGTAATAATAGAGCCAGTGATTAAACTTGCTGCATCTGAAGCGAGAAATTGTACAATTGAAGCAATTTCATGCGGACGCCCCATACGTTTTGCTGGTGTCATATCCAACCATTGGTTGATTAAATTTGCTTGGTTTTCAAAATGGTCTAAGAGCGGTGTTTCGATATATGTCGGTGCAACCGCATTAACACGGACCCCACGTGTTGCCCATTCAACAGCAAGTGATTTGGTTAAATGGTGGACGCCTGCTTTAGCCACGTTGTAGTGACATTGTGGTTGCGGAACATTGACGATCTGTCCCGACATTGAGCCAATGTTAATAATTGAGCCTTTTTTCCGTTCAAGCATACGACGACCAAAGCTACGACAGGTACGGAAAACGCCCGTTAAATTAATATTTATAGTGTTATTCCATTCCTCATCAGTCATATGTTCTGCTGGCGTGTTACTGACAACACCTGCATTACAAACCAAGATATCAAGTGGTGCTATTATTGATGCTGCTAATATTTCTATAGCAAGGCTATCAGTAACATCGAGCAATTCAGCACTCGCTTTGAATCCTTGAGCCTGTAGAGCCTGCGCAGTCGATTTTGCCCGATCAAGTTTAAGGTCTGTGCAAATAACTTCTGCGCCAGCACAGGCAAGTGCTTCAGCAATAGCGGCACCAATGCCTTGACCAGCGCCAGTTACCAATGCCAGTTTATGGGTTAAATCCTCTTCCGAAGCTAAACGTTGCAGAGTGTCGACCGAGGTATTTGAGTAAAAGGCAGCATGTGGTGACATGATTAAATTGGGAGCAGTGCGAAGTGCTGATTTTTCTGCCAAGGGCTCTTGTTCAAAAACATCAAGACCTGCACTTGATAGTTGTCCACTTATCAACGCTTGTGTTAAGGCAGTCTCATCTATGAGACCACCTCTGGAGCAGTTGATCAGAATTGCTCCATGCGGCATTTGTGCCAATGCTTGAGCATCAATTAAATGTCGTGTTTCTGGGGTGAGCGGAACGTGCAATGACAAAATATTGGATGACGCAATGACTTGTTCTAAACTTTCCAATTTAATCTGGATACTTTGTGCCTGTTCGGAAGTTACATAGGGGTCATAAGCAATAATGTTGCAACCAAATGCAGCCATTCGCGAGGCATAAGCTTTGGCGATTCATCCTAAACCAATCAGTCCAACAGTACTATTTCGTAATGAGCAAATGCCATTAACCATTTGATCGATTTTCCATTTTCCCGAGCGTATACCTTGATCATATTGATTGAGTTTACGTGCTAAAGTTAAGGTCATTGCTGCTGCATGATCTGCAACTTCTTCAATACCATAGTCGGGTACATTGCAGACACGAATCCCCAATTGTTTTGCTGCAACGAGATCTACATTATCAACGCCTACACCATAGCGAATAATAGTGGCTTGATCTGCCATTGCTTGCATAACTGAATAGGTCATGGGTGCAAAGTTATTTAAAATGATATTTGCATCTGTTACCGCTTCGATCGTTTCTTGTTCAGTACAGCATTGAAATTCATAAAAATGAGCACCACCTGTATGTGCCGCCGCTTGTTCGTGTCGAGTATTGCCAAAAGCTTGATCAGTAACGACGAGTTTCATGAGATTAATCCTCTTTTGGCTAAATTACGCATTAAAGCACGCGTACCATAAGTCCACGGTGCGGCTTGATCGGCATATACAACGGTGTTACGTAGCGTGCCTAAAAGAGGGGTAGATATTTCAACGACATCTCCAGATTTATGTGTGAAACCAGAACCTTGACCTTCACGATCTTGAGTCGGTGCAAACATTGTGCCTAAAAACAACATAAAACCATCTGGATATTGGTGTGAAGCATTATAGGTCTGTGAAACAAGTTGTGCTGGTTTTCGGCTAATCTCAGCCATGTTAGAGTGTCCTGACAAGCTGAATCCATCTTCAGCACCTATGACAGACATGCTGAGTGAAGCATTTTCGATATCCTCTAGTGTGAAATTTTCATCAAATAAACGAATAAATGGACCAATAGAACAGGAGGCATTATTGTCTTTTGCTTTACCAAGAAGGAGTGCAGAACGACCTTCTACATCACGCAAATTAACATCATTTTCTAAGGTAGCTCCTCGAATGTTACCTTGACTATCAACAGCTAATACGATTTCTGGTTCAGGATTATTCCATTGAGAGATACGATTGATACCGACCTGAGCACCATAACCTACTGCAGACATGGGTTGTGATTTGGTGAAAACTTCTGCATCAGGACCTATCCCTACCTCTAAGTATTGTGACCATAATCCTTCAGCGATCAGTGTTGTTTTTACTTGCTTTGCTTTTTCTGAACCTGCTTGAATATTCGATAGGCTACCACCGATTAATGAGCCTATGCGTTGCCGTAAAGCTTCAGCACGTGCTGGATCTCCTGATGTTCGTTCATCAATAACACGCTCAACCATACTTTTCGCAAAAGTCACACCACAGGCTTTTAAGGCCTGAAAATCACAAGGTGCAAGTAAGCAAGGCCGATCAGCGTGATAACCCATTTGTGCAGGATCAAGAATTAAATCTTCAATTTTCCCAATTGATTTTCCTGTAAGCGTGTCAAGACGTTCAGCGGGATGATGATCAAGAAAATCTGCCATGGAGATGACTGATTCCGTAATATCTATCAGCTGGTGATCTCGGATTAGAACAACAGAGGGTCCTTGATTGGGGGATCCAAACTCGTCCAACAAGTTTGGCATGATTTAGTGATACGGGCAGCATAAGGAATCCTTCCTGTGTTTTATTTATCTAGTAATACTACTTTTTAAATTTAACCTTGGTCAAGTAGTGTTTAAAATTAATTTCATATTTAATATTTTAAAAGTGGTAATTTTTATTAATTTATTGTTTTATTTTAAATTAATATATTTTTTTAGTCGTAATTTAAAAATAATATTTAATTCATATATAAATTGAACTTGCATAAATATAGTATTACTATGTATTTTAAAAGTCGAACAACAAAGTGCTTACTTAGGAAGAGGTAAATAAAGTGATGGAAAAAAGTACGCTTTTTGAATTAATAAATAGATTAGATAGTTTTTTATATATAAATAACTGATGTTACGCACTAGCTCTAAAAATCTTTATAATTCATGGCATGAATAAAGACTTGCTAGACCTCTATACCGACTATTTGATTTGTTCAACTGAACAAACAACAGCGACACAATTATCAAGAAT
>WNDP01000282.1 GCA_009912575.1 Acinetobacter bereziniae | reverse complement strand
TCGACCATGTTTGCCTTTGGGGGGAGCGTACCATTGGGTTTTTGGATCAAACCAAATTGTTAAATTACCACGATTGATCAAAGCACGATTGTAGGATGACCAATTTGTTGTACGATAAATTTTAGGTGTAGGCTTATTCATCTGAGAATTATATTGCTGAGTAAGCCTTAAGAGGTAGGTTTATGCAACAAAGCCGTGTGAAAATAATAATTATTGTAAAAACCTTATAGGTGTTACTGCCAAGTTTAAAATAAGAATAATTCATACTAAATATGGTATCTCCCATAATTTGATTAAATCCTATAAAAAACAAGGAGCTTCTTTTAAAATCGCACCAAGAAGTGTGTGGATTGAAAAGGTATTAAATGAAGAATGCTTTAAGTCTGAGGATTTAGAAGTTCGCTTTAATTTAATGGTTGAGTGGGGGCACAAGGCGGGATTGAGGGCACATGAAATATGTGCGTTAAGCCTTGATCAGATCCCGTCAAGGGAGACTATAGAACAAGCTATTATAAAAAAAGAAAATATATTTATTGAATTGACTGTAACTAAGGGGAAGAAGCAATCAATGATTCCAGTGAGTGGAATTCTATTAAAAAAAACGTTAGATTACATTGAATTTGAACGAAATCAGTTAATAAAAAAATTCAAGACTGAAGCGCGGTTAAATCGTAAGACTTATATTCCACCAGCTCAAGTATTTATTTCCTCTACAACAGGTCAAGCACTTCATCGTCGAACATTGTCTAATCAACTTCGAGCAAGATGGCAGCAGGCTTTGAAAAATGGCAAACTAACAAAGAATGAATACGTATGGGTACATGGATTAAGGCTAAGGCATAGATTTGCTACAGATATACTTAAAGAGTTTTCTAAAAGTAAGAATATTCGCGATCCTCGAGAAGTTACGAAGACACTAACAAGACATCGTCACTCTTCAACATTAGATATATATACTTCTAGTATTCATTTGGAAGATATGAATGACTAAGTTAAAGCGTGAACCCATTGTTATAGATCATTCAGTAAATGAATCTACTATAGATTTTCCTAAATTAGAAATTACTATAGAAAAAAAGACTTATGACCTTAATAAGCTTTCTAATTTAGAAAATATTCATGAAATAGTTATGGCCTTAAAAATATATTTAAAAGGACAGCGGGCTGCCAGATCAATTTTTCTGGAATTAAGAAATTTTCTTACAAATTTTTTGAAAATTAGTGAAAAAATTGATGAAAAATCAATGATCAAGTATAAAAATTTTTTAGATGCTAATGTAGAAAACAGTTTATCAACTAAATATCAAAAATTTTCTATAGCTTCTGCATTTATTAAAGGATTAATTAGGGATGATATTATTCCAGATTTTCCCATTCCTCCTAATTTTTACAATATTAATAAAGAACAAAAAAAGTCATTTGGTGAGATAGCTAGGTATTTTATTGATAATGATAGTAATTTTGAGCATCAAGATATTAGGAATATTATTGATCAGTTTGAATTAGAGTATTTGCAAGCTAAAACTTTAAGTTATTCCCTTAGAGCAATAGATATCATTCATAAGAAAGCAATTGCTGATATATATAAATGGGAGGATGATTGGAAAAAGCTAGAAGAAATAATAGAACAGTTAAGCAAGGAAGATCTTGAAAAGTTAAAGTTTACAAGTGATTTTACAAAAGATTTTTTTATACGTGAAAGAACATTGGAAGAAGCATTTCAAATCCTATATTCAATATTTGGAGGTAATATTCCTGCAGTAAAATATTGGCCTAAAGGAATGGAAGACTTTTTCCGTTCGAAAGGTTGGAAAAGTAGTAGGGTTAAAAAATTACTTGAAGGTACATCTACTAATATTAATGATGTCGATGTCTTTAATAAAGCAATTAAAAACCTATCATTAAATCAAAAAGAAAAATTTAATAAAATTGAAAATTTCTATATTAATTCAGACCAAAGAGATTCTAGGAGTATTGAATTAGCTTTGTCGATTCTTTATGCAAAATATGGGCGTATTTTACCAAACTCGAAAAAATGGCCTAACGGTATATGCGACTATTTAAAATATAGAAACTGGAAACCTTCAAGAGTGAGGGCAGCTTTTTTCCCGACTCCAGAAACATTAGCTCCTTTTATAATAGGTTTACTTTCTCATATTGAAATTGCTCCAAATGTAGATAGTGTTGCTTTTTATACATATTTAACAAGTTTTAAGCCAAGTTCGAAAGAAGGAAAAATAAATGTTGTTATGGATAAATTTCGAGCAAATAGACCCATACAAAAAGATATCATATCAACAGATCCTATGATTTCATTATGTGTTAAACACTCAAAAAGGATGTTATTAGTACTGAAAAATCTTGATAATTGCGAGACAAAAGATTTTTTTCAAAGGAAAACCCCATTATTCTTACAATGCAATAATAAAAGCGTAAGAAGGGATATACATACTTTAGACTCATCAACAGTTGTAAATATAGTTAAGAGATTTTTAGCTGATTTAGCAGAAGAGGAACCTTTTATTTTACCTTTAGTACAAGGTGGTTGTACTGGGCAAAATTTCAGGCCAACTATAGCTTTAATACAGAAATTGTGTGGAGAAAGCACGATAGCGATTCAAAAATTACTAAATCATTCTCATTCCTCTACGACACAAATCTATACTGAGCGTGTGTTAACGCAATCTATGATATTTAATAAATCTAAAAAATTTCAGAATTATCTTGTTGAAAATGCGTCAAGAAATCATTCTTACAATAAAGATCAGCAGTTATTAAATACAGGAGTAGAAGATGCTGTAGATGAATGGATTAGCTGTGATGCTAAGAGAATATGGTTTAAAGATAATGACGTAATAGCAAATTGGATTGCTTGGGAAAAAATCATAAGCGACTCTGAGAATGAATTGAAATTTGAAAATCCAATTAGATGGGAAAAATACTGGTTACCAAGGTTAATCAAATACCAAAGTTTACTAGAAAATATATTGGAAAAAGATAAAAAATTTGCTAAGACCCTTGCTGAAACTATTAAGCTACCACCCTTATCCTAAGAGCTAAATATGATTGAAAGTTTGAAATTGTATGATATTCCAGAACAACAAAATAATGATTCTGAAAAGAATGAAAATCTTATAAATGACAATATAGATTGGCTAAGAAATAACTATAAGGATGATGTCTGGGAATTAATACCTCATATTATTACTGATGAAAAGTCGAAATATACAATAAGCTGGAACATTTACAATATAGAAAATTATAATGGTGTCTTTAATAGATGGGATTACTGGAAAAATGCTGCAAAAGAACTAGGATATTGGATAATGGAAGCTCCAGAAAGCAAATGTAACGTCACTAGCACCTTGGCTGTAAGCTGTCGTAATATCCGAGAATTTTATGAATGGTTATGTTTTGAAAGAGGTTGTTTTGATTTAGCAGATGTAAAGCATGAAGATATAACTTCATTCTGTGAACATATATCATTGAGAGAATTAAGAGAAAACACCGTTGTAATGAAATTAACAGTAATTTCATATATATATTCTTTAAGGAAATATTTAAAAGAATCTTTAAACTTTAATCCATTTAGAACTAAGAAAATATATTTATTAGCTAAAGCATACTCGGTTAAAAATGGCCATACCGCAACACTTTATCCTCAAGAAGTTTTTTCTTTATTAAATCATGCTCTTAAACTGGTGAGAGAATCGAAGCATATTCTGAAATTATTTAGTATATATATGGAGATACATGCAGACAAGACCATATATCATCGGTCCATGTATTTTAAATTTTATAAGATAACAGGGATAAAATCTAGTGAATTGCAAAGCAAAATTCGTGCTTTATACGGTGCTGCTATAACAATTGTTCTAATTTTATTGGCCGAGCGGAAACATGAGCTATCATTAACTAAGGAGGTTGATGTTATAGAATTACTTAATAATGAAATTGATATTCTTGTTGGATTAGAAAAAAAACTGCTAAAACTATAACAGGAAAACCAACAAAACGAGCTGTTATTCAAGAAGTTAAAGATGCACTTTCAGTTATTTTAGAACTAACATCATATACTAGAGAAAAGTCAAAAAAAGAAACTATCTTACTAAAATTGCCATTCGGGCATTTTGATAATGGAAAACGTGATAAATCATTTTATCTAAGTACAAATGGATTATATGTTGTATTAGGACATTTCGCTAAATCAGCAAAATTTGAAAGAATAGCATTAAGACCACATATATTTAGAAGAGCGTATGCTTTGTTGTGGACTTGGCGGTTTGTACTAGCTCAAACCAGATCTGACAGTTACCCATTTTTTAGTGTGCCTGTCAGGTTAAATTTGAGCTAAATTCTTCTCAGCCCAAATTCGCTTCCCATCAAGTACTGTTTCCAGTGGTGTGCGACC